>JANOYK010000237.1:0-15650 GCA_031428855.1 Burkholderiales bacterium
CGGTGTTGCGGGGTTGAGGACGCCGCCCGAATTGCAAGGCGCACGTAACGTGTATTGGATGTATGCGGTTACGGTGGATGAGGCATTTGGCATGAGCCGGGATGCACTGGCGCAATATCTTGGCGTGCAAGGGGTCGAGACGCGCACTTTTTTTTGCCCGATGAACATGCAGCCGTTTTTACGCGCCCAGACCGGGTTTCGCGAAATTGCGTGTCCGGTTGCCGAGCGATTGTGGGAAACGGGTCTTTATTTGCCTTCTGCCTGCAGTCTCACTGAGGCGGCAATCGCTTCAATTGCCGATTTGATCCGCCGCGCACCTTTGGCGCAATGATGCCCTGATTGGCGCGTGCGCTTAAAATCCGGTTCATGAAGGTTGGCATTTATCTCGGTGATCAAGCGCCCGATAGCGGCGGCGGTTTTACCTTTCAGGCCGACCTGTTTCAGGCATTTTCCAAGCTGACTGGCGCAAGCCGCCATCAGTTTGTGGTGTTTGGCAGAAAAGAATTCGAACCGGCGGTACTGGCGGCGACATCGAATGCGGTGCAATTTTCGGCATTACCGGTGAGATCGTTCCTGGATCGCATTCAGTTCATGCTGCAACGGGATTTCACCTTTGTGCGTGCCAATTGGAGGCGCAAGGGATTGCTGCAGCGGTGCGCCGAGCGGGAAGCCATCGAATGCATGTGGTTTCTCGGCAGTGATTGCCATCTCCTGGATATGCCATATATCGCTGTCGTGTGGGATATCCAGCACCGCACGCTGCCATGGTTTCCCGAAGTGTCGCACAACGGCGAATGGGACGCGCGTGAAGCTGCCAACACTTGGTTTTTGCGCCGTGCGGCGGCGGTGATAACTGGTACGCGAGTGGGCGTCGATGAGATCGCCCGTTTCTATCTAGTGCAGCCACATCTATTGAAGATATTGCCGCACCCAACCCCGGCGCGCGCGCTGCAAGCCGCCGCAATGGATGAGCGGGCTGCGGGTTCAGCGGTGCGTGGCAAATACGGGATTGGCAGGCCCTTTTTGTTTTATCCAGCCCAGTTTTGGGCGCATAAAAATCATGTCACGTTGTTGCATGCGCTCGCTCTTTTGCGCCACCAAGGCACGGACATTGATGTCGTGTTCGCTGGCTCCGACAAGGGCAACCGGGCGCATTGTGAGCGAGTGACCCGCGAGTTGGCGCTGACACCGTATGTCCATTACCTCGGATTCATCCCGGATGATGATCTGCTTACCCTTTACCGGCAAGCCAGCGCGCTCGCCTATGTTTCTTTTGGCGGCCCCGAAAATTTGCCGCCGCTGGAAGCATTCGCCCTAGGCTGTCCGGTGCTGGCGGCGGACATTCCTGGCGCACGCGAACAACTTGGTGATTGCGCAATTTACCTGGATCCGGGTTCGGCGGAAAGCATCGCGTCTGCCTGCCGTCAATTATTGGCAAATAGCGAATTGCGGACGCGTTTGATTGCAGCGGGTAGAACGCGCGCGCAACGATGGACCGGAGCGGATTTTGTGCGTGGCGTGTTTGGCATTCTTGACGACATTGAGCCAATGCGGCGCACCTGGGGTGCGCTGTGAGCGCCTTCCGCCCTGTCGTCAGTGTTATCACCGTCGTATTCAATGGATGCCGGTTTTTGGCGCAAACGTTGGACAGCGTGGCAGAGCAAGACTACGGCCCGGTGGAGCATTGGGTGATCGATGGCGGCTCCACGGACGGCACGCTCGATATCATCCAGGCGCATGCCGGTCAGCTTGCTGGCTGGATCAGCGAACCTGATAGCGGCATCGCAGATGCGTTTAACAAGGGATTGGCGCGTGCCACTGGCGACTACATCATGTTCCTGAACGCCGATGACGCGCTGACCGGGCCAACGGTATTGCGTGATGTCATCGAGCATGCTCGAAAAAACGCATGGCCCGACGTGATCTACGGTGACTGTGATCTGCACGACCCTGACTCTGATGCATTCTTGTATCGCGCTGTGATTCAGTATGACCGTGCCCGGTTTTTGAATCGGGAAACCTTGCCGCATCCCGGTATGCTGATGCATCGCCGTTACTTTGAACGATTTGGCCGGTTTGATACTTCCTATCGAATCGCAATGGATTACGAATTGTTCCTGCGCGGGGTTCCGCTGGTTGGCGCGGTGCGCGCCCCAATCGTCGTATCGAAGGTGCGCGCGGGTGGTGTCAGTGCGCGTGCGCGCAAGCAGGTTATTGACGAATCGATTCGGGCGCTAAAGAAACATGGCTACCTGTTACCCCTCGACGAGATGAAGGTGCGGGCAGCCTACGCAGTGCGTGGCGCAGCGCGGCGTGCGCTGGAGCAGATGGGCCTGTATCGAAATTTTGACGCGTTACGCCGTCGTGGACGCGCCGCGAGCCGCCATGAATAACGTGCGAAAACTGCGAAATTGGTTGACCCGTCTGCGTTACCGGTACGACGCGATCGACCGGGTATCCCACGCGCAATGCGGCGAAGACCTGCTGATCCAATATGTATTCAACTCCCTCGGCATCCGCAAAATTTCCTATCTGGATATTGGGGCCCATCATCCGAGTTATCTGAGTAACACCTATTACTTCTACCTTAAGGGGCATCGGGGCGTATGCGTCGAACCCGACCCTGCACTTATGCAGCAGTTCGCCAGCGAACGGCCGGGGGATTGCCTGCTCAATATCGGTATCGGGTCCGAGGAGGCAACGGCTGATTTTTACGTGATGAGCCGGCCAACGCTCAATACCTTCTCCAAAGCGGAGGCGGAGCGATTCGCATCCTACGGCAAGCAATCGATTGAGCGAGTGCTGCCGGTTCGCATCAGAAATATCAATACGGTGATTGCCGAGGAATTTGGCAATGCACCGAATTTGATTTCGCTCGACGTAGAGGGGATGGACCTCGATATCCTCCAAAGCATCGACTTTGAACGTTTTGCGCCAGATGTGCTTTGCGTGGAAACGCTCACTTATACCGAGGATCAATCTGAGAGGAAGATTACAGAGATCATCGAGTTCATGCAGAGCCGTGGCTATTTTGCGTATGCCGATACGTACGTGAATTCCATTTTCGTGCGCAGCGTGACATGGCGCGAGCGCGGCAAGCGGGGCGCGGCTTGACACAATTGTTAAAACGCTGGCTGCTGGCCTTCATCACGCCGCGACCGCTAATCGGAGTTTTATATTTGCCGCGCTATATCGGACATTGGTTCCGGTTTTCAGCCGCGAGCCCGCCGGCACTGCAGCCACAGCTTGCTGACAGCTATCCCTGCCTTACCGACTGGGTGCCCGCGACACCGTTTGACCCGCACTATTTTCATCAGGGCGCATGGCTGGCGCGCTGTTTGCAAGAGCGGAACTGTCTGGCACACGTGGATGTGGGGTCGAGTGTAATGATGGTGGGCGTCATGAGCGCGCATGTTCCGACAGTGTTTCTTGATTTTCGCCCGTTGCAGGTGACACTGCACAATCTCCTATGCGTGGCGGGCGATATTTTGCACCTGCCATTCGCTGACAAGTCAGTCATGTCGCTATCGAGCTTGCACGTCATCGAGCATATCGGGCTGGGGCGCTACGGCGATCCGCTCAATGTGCAGGGGAGTATCAAAGCGGCGCATGAGCTAGCGCGAGTGCTGGCGCCCGGAGGCGTGCTGTACGTATCAGTGCCTACCGGCAGGGACCGCGTCTGTTTCAACGCGCACCGCGTGTTCTCTCCGGATGCGCTCAAAGCGATGTTCGCGCCCTTGGTTTGCACCGCGTTTGCCCTGGTGGATGATGCCGGGAGGTTTCATCCGCAGGGCAACGGCAAGGCCGCTGCCCAACTCGAATATGGCTGCGGTATGTATGTGTTTTCGAAGTTCTGACTGACGCGGCCGGGTATGAGAATTCTTTGCGTGTTCGGCCAGCACAATTACGGCGACGCAGCGCGTGGCGAGGGTGTGGAGTACACGCAGTTTTTGCCTGCGTTGCGCGCGCTCGGGCACGAGACTTTTTTTTTTGAATCCTTTGACCGCGCCGGCCACCAAAATTTCGCTGACTTGAATCGCGCACTCTTGCGGCAGGTCGAGGTGGTGCGGCCCGATGTGGTGTTCACAGTTCTCATGATGGCCGAGGTCTGGCTTGAGACCATTGTGCTGATGCGCCGGGCGGGTAGTAGAGTCATCAACTGGTCTACCGATGACTCCTGGAAATACCGGCAATTTTCCCGCCTGATTGCGGCTGACTTCGATTTATACGCCACCACATGCGCGGATGCGCTCAAATGGTACGCGCGCGATGGCATCGTCAACCTGCATGCTACCCAATGGGCCGCAAACTCTTCGTGGCTGATCGCCCCCAAACCTGCACGGGAGTGCCGTTTTCAGGTCAGTTTTATTGGCTCAGCCTATGGTGCCAGAGCCGCCCGGATCACGGCGTTGCGTGACGCTGGCGTTGCCGTTGAATGTTTCGGTCACGGCTGGCCTAAGGGGCCGGTAGCTGCGGAAAATATTCCCCTGATTGTGCGTGATTCGGCCATAAGCCTGAATTTCAGCGAAGCCGGACACGGTGGCGGGCGGCAACTCAAGGCCCGCGTGTTCGAGGTGCCTGCTGCCGGCGGGATGTTGCTTACCGAGGATGCGCCGCATTTGGACAAGTACTTCGTACCCGACAGGGAAGTGCTCCGGTTTAACAGCCATAGTGAATTGATCGGACAGGCGCGTGCGCTGCTGGCTGACCCGGCTTGGCGCGATACGCTTGCTCAGGCAGGGCATGCGCGCGCGCGTCAGCAGCATACCTATGAAATCCGCTTGGGCAAACTTCTGGAAAAATTGCAGGAGATTGCGCCAGTAATTTCAGCACCGAAGCAAGTCGATTGGAATGAATTCGAGAAATTCGAGCGCCGCCATGCCCCCGGTTTTGGGTTGCGGCTCCTCCGCGCCTTGCTGATCGCACCCTGCTGGCTGATCTGGGGCCGCAACCGCAGCCACCGCGCTGCGCGCCGGATTCTGTTTGAGGCTAGCTGGCGGCTATTCGGGCGGCACACCTATACATCCGCTGGTTGGCCGGGCCGGCTGTTTTATCGTGAGAGCTGACGCCGTGAGTGAACCGCTCGTTTCAGTCGCCATGCCTGTACACAATGCAGCAGAGACTTTGCGGGCGGCTCTCCGCTCGATCCAATGGCAAACCTGCGCGCACTGGGAGTTGATCCTGATCGACGATGGCTCCACCGATCAGACGCTGGCTGTTGCGCGCGCCGCCGCCTTGGCGGACAACAGGATAAAAGTTATCGAAGGGGCGGGTAATGCCGGTCTGGCTCTGCGGTTGAATCAAGTAATCGGCATCGCCAGGGGCAGCTACATCGCACGTATGGATGCGGACGACATTGCCTATCCGCAGCGCTTCGCCACGCAGTTGGAGTTCATGCGGGATAATCCGCAGGTCGATTTGGTTGGTTGCGCGGCACTGATTTTTGACCATGCTGGGCGGTTGCAAGGTAAATGGCGCGTGCCCCTGACCCACGCGGAAATATGTGCCAAGCCATGGTCGCGCTTCCCCGTGCCACACCCGACCTGGCTGGGCAAACGTGAGTGGTTTCAGCGTTTTGGCTATGCTCCAGACTACAAGAAATCCCAGGATCAAGATTTGTTGTTGCGCTCCTACACTCAAAGCCGCTTTGCCTGCGTACCCGACATTTTGCTCGGTTATCGCCAGGAGCGCCGCACTTTAAGCAAGTTGCTTACAGGGAGGCGCAACTTTGCGCGATCCATCGTGCGCGAGGCGTGGCGGCGCGGGGCCTTGGCGGCGGGAGCGCGCGGTTTGGCCAGCCAGGCGGTGAAGGCGGCAGCAGATCTGGTGACGGTCCCGCTAGGATTGGACCGGCGCTTGCGTGCGGAATCGGCGGCAGATGTCACCCGGACGGAACGGGCGGCGTGGCAAGCCGTTTGGACAGCAGCTACCGTTGACGAGAGAGTGCGATGAAAATCTTGGTTACCGGCTGCGCCGGTTTTATCGGCATGCACAGCGCCGTCCGCCTGCTCCAGGAGGGGCACGAAGTGGTCGGCATTGATAGCGTGAACGATTACTACGATGTCGGCCTCAAGGAAGCGCGTCTGACAAATATCGGCAAACAGGGCAATTTCACGTTTTATCGTTTTGATTTGGCTGATTTGCCGCGTCTCAAGGATGTATTCGCGCAGCATCAATTTGACCGGGTGCTGCACCTGGCGGCGCAGGCGGGGGTACGCTATTCACTGCTTAATCCGCACGCCTATGTGAGTGCAAATCTGGCCGCCTTCATCAACATCATGGAGTGTTGCCGTGCGCAGCAAACCGGGCACTTCGTGTATGCCAGCAGTTCCAGCGTCTATGGTGCAAACGCCAAGCAGCCGTTTTCCACGCACGATGCGATCGATCATCCGGTGAGTCTGTATGCCGCTACCAAGCGCGCCAATGAGCTGATGGCGCATAGTTACAGTCATTTGTTTGGCCTGCCCACCACGGGATTGCGCTTTTTCACCGTGTACGGCCCGTGGGGCCGGCCCGATATGTCGATGGCCTTGTTTACGGACGCCATCGCTGCCGGGCGCGCGTTCAATGTGTTCAATCACGGCAAATTGCGCCGTGACGTTACCTATATTGACGAGATCGTCGAAGGTCTCGTGCGCGTTGTCGACTGTATCCCGCAGGCCGTCTCTGCGGCACCGGATAGCTACGATGACCCGGCGCGCAGCGCTGCACCGTTTCGCGTCTTCAATATCGGCAACAACAGTCCAGTGCCGCTGATGGAGATGATCGGCATGATCGAAACTGCGGTTGGCAGGAAGGCTATATTCAACTTCATGCCGATGCAGCCCGGCGATGTCACCGACACCAGCGCGGATACCAGTGATCTGGAGGCGGCAGTCGGTTTCCGGCCCAATACGCCTCTGGCTGAGGGCGTGCGCCGCTACGTAGATTGGCATCGCACCTATCACGGCGTCTGATTGACCTTGAGGAATGCGTGGATATGAACGGGATCAAAACACTTGGCGTCATTGGCTTGGGCTACGTGGGGTTGCCGCTGGCAGTGGCGTTCGCGGCCAAGTACCGCGTGATTGGCTTCGACATGTCGTCAGCGAAAATCGCTGCTTACAAAAACGGTGTCGATCCGACCGGGGAAGTCACTGACGCAGAGATGCGTGCCGTATCGGCGGCGATTGAATACACCGGCACTGCGTCACGGCTGGCTGAGGCAGATGTCATCATTGTGGCTGTGCCCACGCCGGTCGATGAGGCGCACAAGCCTGACTTCGGCCCTCTCATCAGTGCTAGCGAGGCGGTGGGCCGACACCTGCGCCAAGGGGCTACTGTGGTGTATGAGTCGACGGTCTATCCCGGCGCTACCGAAGAGGTGTGCATTCCGGTGATTGAAAAGTTTTCGGGAAAAAAGTGGAAGACCGGCTTTAACGTGGGTTACTCGCCGGAGCGTATCAACCCGGGGGACCGCGAGCACACCTTTACCAAAATTCTCAAGATTGTTTCCGGCGATACCCCGCAAACGCTGGAGGTGGTCGCCGCACTTTACGCCAGCGTCGTCACTGCCGGGGTATACCGCGCTTCGTCAATCCGTGTTGCCGAGGCGGCCAAAGTGATTGAAAACAGCCAGCGCGACATCAACATTGCGTTCATGAACGAACTGGCGGTGATTTTTGACCGCCTCGGCATTGACACTTCCGAGGTGCTGGCAGCAGCGGGCACCAAGTGGAATTTTCTGCCGTTCAAACCCGGGCTGGTGGGCGGGCATTGCATTGGCGTGGATCCCTACTATCTGACCCACAAGGCGCAGATGAGTGGCTATCATCCCGAAGTGATTTTGGCCGGACGCAGAATTAACGACGGCGTGGGCAAATTCATTGCCGAGAAAACCGTCAAACTCATGATTGCTGGCGGGTGTCCGATTGCCGGTGCCACCGTCAACGTGCTGGGACTGACGTTTAAGGAGGATTGCCCTGATTTGCGCAACTCGCGGGTGATTGACATCATCATCGAATTGCAAAGCTACGGCATCAAGGTGCAGGTGCATGATCCGCACGCAGAAGCTGGGGCGGCGCTTCAAGAATACGGCGTGGCGCTCACCGCCTTCGATGCCCTGCCGCAGGCGGACGCGCTGGTCGTTGCCGTGGCACACAGCGAGTTCCGCCGCCATCCGCTGGAGCGATTCACCGCCAAGCTGCGCAAGGGTGCCTGCGTGATCGACGTTAAATCGGTGTTCGATCCGGCTGCGGTGCGGGCAGCCGGCCACGCGTTTTGGCGGCTCTGACCGGCGCGCTCTGACATGTGTGGCATTGCCGGTCTGATTGATGTAGCCGGCCACCTGGGATCGCAGGAATTGCGAGCCCGTGCGTTGGCAATGTCTGCGGCGATCCTGCACCGCGGCCCGGATGCAGGCGATGTGTGGACTGATACCGCGTGCGGCGTAGCGCTTGCACACCGCCGCCTGTCGGTGATTGACCTCTCGCCGGCGGGCGCGCAGCCGATGGTTAGTCACTCCGGACGCTACGTCATGGTGTTCAACGGCGAGATTTATAACTATCAGTCGCTGCGTACCAGTTTGCCGCCCGCAGTCTGGCGCGGCCATTCTGATACCGAAGTCATGCTCGAAGCCATCGAAGTGTTGGGGCTGAACGAGGCGCTCAAGCGCGCAGTCGGCATGTTTGCGTTCGCCTTATGGGATACGAGCGAGCGTGCCTTGTTTCTGGTGCGCGACCGGCTGGGTGAAAAACCGTTGTACTACGGCATGACCGGCCAAACTCTTGTGTTTGGCTCGGAGCTCAAGGCGCTCACCGCCAGCCCCGGCTGGCAGACTGACATTGACCGCGATGCTCTGGACGATTACACCCGGCATGGTGTGATCCACGCTCCCCGGTCGATTTACCGCAACGTGAAAAAGCTGCCAGCGGCGGCGTGGCTGCGGATTGATCTCAAGAACGCGCGCAGGGTGCTGGAACTGCTGCCGCAGAGCTATTGGTCGCTTGAAGAGGTTGCGTCCCGGCCCCCAGCGCGGGGCAACGATGCTCAACTGACCAGTCAACTCGAAGACTTGCTCAAGCAATCGGTCGCCGGGCAAATGGTGGCCGATGTGCCGGTGGGTGCGTTCCTCTCTGGCGGCGTTGACTCATCATTGATCGCCGCACTGATGCAGGCGCAAGCGGGCGCTCCAATCAAGACATTTTCCATCGGCTTTCACGAAGCCCAATACAACGAAGCTGCGTATGCCAAGGCCGTGGCCTCACACTTGGGTGCTGACCACACCGAGTTGTATGTGACGCCGGAGCAGGCCCGCGCGGTGATTCCGCGTCTGCCCGACATGTTCGACGAACCGTTTGGCGATTCATCGCAAATCCCCACCTACTTGGTGGCGCAACTGGCGCGCTCCCAAGTAACGGTAAGCCTGTCGGGAGATGGCGGCGATGAACTATTTGGCGGCTACAACCGATACTTTTGGGCGGAGCGCTACTGGGCGCGTATGCACAGCATGCCAGCTTGGTTGCGCAATTTGGGCGGCATCGGAGTGCGCGCGCTGCCGCCTGCCGCTTGGGATGCCATGTGGCGGCTGCTGCCACGGCGGGCACAACTGGCGCAGCCCGGTGACAAGCTTTACAAGCTGGCCGGGCTGGCACGGGCCAGAAATGGCCGCGAGGCCTATGCATGGCTGATTGCCCAGCAGCGCGAGCGTGAGTCGCTGGTGGCCGGTATCCACACACCAGCGCTGGCTGGCGCACACGGGCTGTGGAACCAGCCGGGCAGACGGCTGGCTGACAACATGATGCTGGCTGACGCGCAAGGCTATTTGCCGGACGACATTTTGGTGAAAGTCGACCGCGCCACGATGGCAGTCAGTCTGGAAGCGCGAACGCCGTTTCTGGATCACCGTGTTGCTGAGTTTGCGTTTCAATTGCCCATGGCACAGAAAATTCGAGGCGCTTCCGGAAAATGGCTGTTGCGGCAAGTGTTATACCGGTATGTGCCACCAGCCCTGATCGACCGGCCCAAAATGGGGTTTGGCGTGCCGATTGACGCGTGGCTGCGCGGTCCGCTCAAAGAGTGGGCTGATGATCTGCTCGATCCGGTACGCATGCAGGCCGAGGGCTATCTGAACGTTGCGCGGGTGCGTGAGGCGTGGGATGCGCATCAATCAGGGCGGCGCAACTTGCAACACTTTTTGTGGAATATTTTAATGTTCGAGGCTTGGCTTCAGGTGACTGCAACAGGCTGATTTCCCGGCGCGGCGGCGCGCATCGCGAACCGGCTTACACCCGGCTATTCGACGATTTCATAGTCATGGGTAATCGTTGCGGTTGATTGCAGCATCGCCGTCGCCGAGCAAAACTTTTCGTGGCTGCGCTTAATCGCGTGCTCGACCAGCTGCGCACGCAGTTGTTTGCCGCGTACGATGAAATGCATGTGGATGCGGGTAAATACCTTGGGATCCTTCTCGGCCCGGTCAGCGGCGATTTTCACTTCGCAGCCAGAGATCTGCTGACCGCTGTTCTTCAGGATCAGCACCACGTCATAGGCGGTGCAGCCGCCAGTGCCAAGCAGCACCATCTCCATTGGCCGCGGCCCCAGGTTCCGCCCGCCACCTTCAGGCGCGCCGTCCATCACCACAGCATGGCCGCTGCCCGTTTCGGCCAGAAACGACATGCCCTCTGGCCCAACCCATTTGACAACGCTTTCCATCGACCTGCTCCCAGTAATCCGAACGCCAGTATTCTAGCCGTGCGTGCCTAATTCGTCGTTGTGGACATTGCTGTGTCGCCGCAATTAATCGATATAAAAAGTAAGTGGATAAATAATTACGAAATATTTCCTCAAAAAATGCAAGTATTATTTAACTGTAATATATTGATAATATTATGAATAATAGGATTTTAAAGGTGTCCGCACGCAATGCTAATTTTGAGGAGTCAAAAATTCTTGCAACGCAGCAAATTATCTGGTATGATGAGTTCATAGTGGTGTTCAAGCCTACGGCTTCACCACAAGCACCGCTGTCTCCTCCACCTTCCTCCTTTGGTGGATTTAAACCCAAGCCCCACAAAGGCTTGGGTTTTTTTTGCCTATCGCGCGCAAGGAGGAATCTGGTGAGCGTAGTTTCTTGACTCAACATGCCGCAAAGCCATATAATCACGGGCTTTCCTGAAAAAAGTTGTGCGCACGTGGGTTGATGGGTGCGGACAACCCGAACAGCAAGACAACAGCAAGACGCACAACAAACAGACGCCGCCCTATGTGGTGGTCATGTTTCCAAGACAGTTAACAGCAGGTGATCTTTTTCGTCCTTGCCCTGATTCAGACCGACCTTGAGAATTGCAATGAAAACTTTTTCCGCCAAACCGCAAGACGTCAAGCACGGCTGGTTCGTGATCGACGCCGACAATCTCGTCCTCGGTCATGTCGCTACCGAAGTGGCGCGCCGTCTGCGCGGCAAGCACAAGCCCGAGTTCACGCCGCACGTTGATACCGGCGATTTCATTGTTGTGGTCAACGCCGCCAAATTGCGCGTGACCGGCAACAAGGCGCTGGACAAAAAGTACTATCGCCACTCAGGCTATCCAGGCGGTATTTATGAAACCAACTTTGCCAAAATGCAGGAGCGCACCCCTGGCCGCGCGCTCGAAAAAGCCGTCAAAGGCATGCTGCCCAAAGGCCCGCTCGGTTACGCCATGATTAAGAAACTCAAGGTGTACGCTGAGGCCACTCATCCCCACACCGCGCAACAGCCCCAAGCGCTCGCGCTGGTCCACTAAGCAGATTATTTTTAGATCATTTCCTTAAGGCACCCATGATCGACAACAAAAACTACGGCACTGGCCGTCGCAAAACGGCGGTAGCGCGCGTTTTCATGAAGCCCGGCACGGGCGGCATTGTGGTCAATGGCAAGGCGATTGACGAATTTTTCACGCGTGAAACCGGCCGTATGATCGTGCGCCAGCCGCTTGAGCTGACCCAGCACATGGCCACGTTCGACATCAAAGTCAATGTTCATGGCGGCGGTGAGTCGGGCCAGGCTGGCGCGGTGCGCCACGGCATTACCCGCGCGCTGGTCGATTACGACGCCACCCTCAAGCCGGTGCTGTCCAAGGCTGGTTTGGTGACCCGCGACGCCCGTGAAGTCGAGCGAAAAAAGGTTGGTTTTCGCAAGGCGCGCCGGCGTAAGCAGTTCTCGAAACGCTGAAATGTGCGGCTGGTGCCGCACATTTCTGCAAAAAGGCCGCCGGATCGTCAGGCGGCCTTTTTTGTTTGTTTCCGGCGCTGGCGTCGGGCGTCCCGGCCTGACTCATGCCGTCAAGCCAATGCCCCAGCGCGATGCCAGCACGGAACAACGGCAGCACGGATTCACAGATCCACAGCACCTCGGCACCACGGAACCACAGCACCACGGCACCTAGGCAATATGGCACCACAGAATCGCAGAACCGCGGTACGCAGGCACCGCGGCATCACCGCAATACGGCACCGAGCGCGCCGCTAAAAGCACGCTACTATTGCATTTGCAGGGAGAAATCAGCATGGTCAAGATCGGGATTGTGGGCGGCACTGGCTATACCGGCGTTGAGCTGTTGCGTCTGCTGGCTCGCCATCCGCAGGCACAGATAGTGACCATCACATCGCGCAAGGAGGCCGGCATTCCGGTGGCCGAGATGTTTCCGTCACTGCGCGGCTGCGTTGATCTCGCTTTTTCTGTGCCTGACCCTGCCAAGTTACACCAGTGCGACATCGTTTTTTTCGCCACGCCGCATGGCGTGGCGATGGAAATGGGGCCAGAGTTGGTCGAGGCGGGCGTCAAAATCATCGATTTGGCGGCTGATTTCAGGCTCAAAGATACTGCCGTGTTCGAGCACTGGTACAAGATGCCGCACAGCGCGCAAGACCTGCTGGCCGAAGCGGTCTACGGTCTGCCGGAAGTGAACCGCGACGCCATCCGCAAGGCGCGGGTGATCGGCCTGCCCGGGTGTTACCCGACCTCGGTGCAACTGGGCTTGAAGCCACTGATCGAGGCCGGGCTGGTGGATCTGACGCACCTGATCGCCGACTGCAAATCGGGCGTATCGGGGGCGGGCAGAAAAGCCGACATCGGCACGTTGTTCTCCGAGGCGGGCGACAACTTCAAGGCTTACGGCGTGACCGGTCACCGCCATCACCCGGAGATCGTGCAGGGCTTGACGCGCATGGCCGGCCAGCCGGTCAACCTGCTGTTTACTCCGCATCTGACGCCGATGATCCGCGGCATCCACTCGACGCTTTACGCGCGCATCACCAAAGAGGCCGATTTCCAGAAATTGTACGAAGACGCCTACCGGGGCGAACCGTTTGTCGATGTCATGCCGGCGGGTTCCACACCCGACACGCGCTCGGTGCGCGGTGCCAATACCTGCCGCTTGGCGATTCACCGTCCTGCCCAGAGTGGTCAAGCGTGCGGCAAGCCGGGCGACACACTGGTTATTTTGTCCGTGATCGACAATCTGACCAAAGGTGCGGCGGGTCAGGCGGTGCAGGTCATGAACCTGATGTGCGGCCTGCCTGAAACAACTGGCCTCCAAGGCATAGGGCTGGTACCGTAAGCGTGTACTTGCTCAACAGCATGCGATGGCAATGAATTTCCGCCGCTTCCGGTTCATGCGCCGGCGCATGACCATCGCCGCGCCGAAAATGGCGGTGCGTACCCATTTTCCGTGGTATTGGCGCGGGTTGTTCTGGGTTCTGGTGCTCTCGACCTCGCTTGCCGCTGCTGCCTGGATTTACGATGCCGGGCGCAAATTTGCCGGTTTTGACAGCACCGAAGTGCAACAGGAATTGGCCGCTCTGCGCGTCAGCGCGGCGCAGCTGGCAGAGACCAACACCAAGCTGCAGGCCGAAAGCAACGCTTCGGGCAGCCGTTTGTCGATCGAACAGACCGCGCAGCGGCGTCTGGCCGAGCAAATCAAGGCACTGGAGGCTGAAAACACCCGCCTCAAAGAGGATATGGCGCTGTTTGAGGGGATGATCGCGGCGGACCGCAAGGAGGGCAGCTTCGCGATCAACAATTTCAAAGTGGAAATCGACAAGGGGCGCGCGCGCTACCGCATGCTGCTGTCGCGCGGCGCGCGCACCGGCAGCATTCTGGCCGGCAATCAGGAGCCCGAGTTTTCGGGCCGGATCGAGTTCCATCTGCTTCCCAATCTTCCGCAAAATCTCCCCTCTAACAGCCCGTCAGCCGCTACCGCCTCGCCGGCCGGTGGCGCGAACGAGAGTGGTATGATCCGCATCCCCTCAAATGAGGTGGCCGGTGCCGACAATTACCGCGTCAAGTTCCGCTACTTCCAGCGCATGGAAGGCGAACTGCCCCTGCCGGCCGGGGCCAACCCGAAACAGATTCAAGTGCGTCTGCTCGAAGGCGACAAAGTCCGCGCCACCCAAACCATCACACTGAACACGGCTGGTTAATCCGGCCCTGCCGCAAGGAGAGTCCCATGTTTGGCATCAAAACCAGCAAACCGCAAAGCACCATTGACAGTCTGATCGGCACCACCACGGTAATCGAAGGCGACGTCGTGTTTTCGGGTGGATTGCGCATTGACGGACACGTCAAAGGCAATGTGATGGCATCGGGCGCGCCGGACACCGCCAACAGCACCCTGGTGGTGAGCGAGTCAGCGCGCATCCAGGGTGAAATCCGCGCCGCCCATGTGGTGATTAACGGCGTCGTCGAAGGGCCGATTTTCGTCACCGAATTTCTTGAACTCCAGCCCAAAGCGCGCGTGACCGGCGATGTTCACTACAAAAGCATCGAAATCCATCTTGGCGCCACCATTGATGGCCGCCTGGAGCATGTCAGCGCCGAATCGGGCCGCGCCAATCTGAAACTGGCAGCGAACAATAAGTAACAGCAATAAAAGCGAACAATCGGCAAATCGCACAGTCCAAAGATTGAATCTGGGGCATTTCGCCCCCATAATGGACACCAGTCAACCTTTGAGGAGAACCAGCATGAACGCTCCCGTCGAATTACCCATCGCGTTGCCCACCCCATTTGTATTTACCGACAGCGCCGCCAGCAAGGTGGCGAGCCTGATTGAAGAAGAGGGCAATTCCGACCTCAAGCTGCGCGTGTTTGTCAGCGGCGGCGGCTGCTCGGGGTTTCAATATGGCTTCACGTTTGACGAGGCCGTCAACGAAGATGACACCACGATGGAAAAAAATGGCGTCAAATTGTTGATCGACTCGATGAGCTATCAATACTTGGTCGGTGCCGAAATCGACTACAAGGAAGACCTGGAAGGCGCGCAGTTCGTCATCAAGAATCCGCAAGCCACCACCACCTGCGGCTGCGGCTCATCGTTCTCGGTTTGAGCGCAGACTGAAGAAAAAAAAGGACGCTGCGGCGTCCTTTTTTTATGGTGTGAGCGGTGTCGCACTGGGGGTCAAAGGCTACGCGTCAAGCGTGATAAATCGCACCGAGCAAGCGCGCCCCGGCCGCGCCGGTCACCTGTGGCAGATTGGCCGGTTTGCGCTCGATCAGTTGAAACGCGAGCCAGGCGAAGGCCACCGCCTCGACCCAATCGGCCGGCACGCCGAGCGCATCGGTCAGTTGCCAGGTGCAACCTGGTGCCGCCTGACGCAGCAAGCGCATTAGATGGGCATTGTGCGCGCCGCCA
>JANOYK010000238.1:0-2055 GCA_031428855.1 Burkholderiales bacterium
CCCGCGCCCGGCCGCCGCCCCGGCCTGCCGCTGCACCAGCACTGCCTTTTCAAACTCGGCGTGCCCTTGGCCGAGATCCTGTGGCTTAAAGAGTTGGCCGAGTGGATGGACGCCAACGGGCGCTCACGCTGCTTCTTCACCGCACCGCCGCTGCGCTTGCCAGGGGCAGTCGGCTCGCCGATGACGCCGATTGCGACGGTGTGAGTGTCCAGAGTTTCCTGCGAAAAATAGACCGTAGCCCTGAGAGCCGCTCCCAGAGCGCCTGTTGGCGGCAATGCCAATGGAGACTGCTCCTGCCAATCTGCGCCGGGTCTATGTGCCATCTCATTTTTGCCACAATTGATCCCCGCTTTGGTCTGAGATTGCCTTAGGCGCGCCTGCAATCTTTGCCCTAATGCTTTTGTGCGCCAGATGGCGCAACAAATCCGAGGGGGCGCGATGAAATCCGGCAAAGAAATATCAAGGACTGCAAGTACTGCGGGCAGCACTGCTCCGTTGGCTGAACCGGTTACGCCGTTTGCAATGCCCTATACCCCACCGTTCGCGGGACTTCAAACGTGGGCGCTGTGGCTGGCGCTGGTGGGACTCGGCGGTCTGCTGGCGACGGCTCAGACTGCTTTCAATGGCCGCTTGACGCAGCTTCCACGTCCTGTCATTGAGTCTGAGAGCACGAAGTCATTACAGCGGACGTTGAGCAAATTTCGCGTCAAGATAACCAATTTCTACCTTGAGAAAAGGCGTTTACCTGACAAGCAGGACGGCAAGGAACTGCTGGCTGGCGGCGAATCAACGATGGAACTTGCTTCGCCAACAGGCCCAGGGATACTTCGGATTTCCATCCCGCGCGAAGGCGGTCAGCATCTCGTCTACTTGATTGCCAAGGAAGATTCGACGGCACTCAACGGCATCTCATTCAACTGCGTCCATGACGATCGCGCGCTGAGCGCTTTAGGCGGATTAGCCGGAGACCCGGCCATCTGCCGGTACGAGCCAGGCCTTGATGTGCGTGAGCTGGAGCGGCCCAAAGCTACTGCGGTCAAGACGGTGACGGTTAGAGAGCCGTTTGTCAAAGAGCCGGCTTCGAGCGTTCATCTTTTCTTTCCCACCGGGGCGTCTGGGAAACACGATGCGAGGGTGGATTTGACGATAGACCCGACAGACACCCGTTTCGGCCAATCTCTGCTTAAACAGCAAAAATGGGGTTTACGCCGATCTCTTAAACACGCCATATCTCTCGCTAGGCCGCTGCCGGGAAAGGTGACAAGCGTTGTGGAGGTTGTCGGATACGCGGACGTTACAGGCACCGCAGAGTCGAATCAGCGGCTTTCGCTGGCGCGGGCCGAGAGCGTGCGCACGCTGCTAATTGAGCATGGCGCTTCGGCGGCAACCATCAGTGTCCGTGGGGCGGGTGCAGAGACTGCGCAACCAGAATGCCTTAAGTGCTCAAGGCGTGTTGAAGTGCGAGTGTGGCGGTAAAACAGGCATATAGCGGAGCGTCGCCGCTAATCCAACCGAAGGCGTGCGCACCATCCCGCTGACAGCAACCAGGTGACCCGCGCTCTCGGGGCGGTGGGACGAAGATTTTCCTCAACTTCCTCGAAAGCCGCTCTCACAGCGGCTCTTGGCCGGTTTGCATAGAGCAATTGGCGCGCGTACGTAACCTTCTGGCCCGAATGGCTCGCCTTTACTGCCTACCCCAATCCGCACTCGGGCCGATGCGCCTGATATAGCTGCCGTCAAAACGCGCACCGCAAGCGCCTTGGGTGGAGAGTGTTAGCTCATCCAAGCCAAATCCAAGTTCGATCCGGCAATCCTGCAGCGACCCTGGCGGCGCGCCGATGAACGCGGGGGCGAATTGCACTGAGCGGGTGGCGTTGCCTTGTATGGTCAGTGCGAGGGTGGGGCGTGCTTCACCGCTGTCAGCATCGCGCACGATGTGATTGACCGGTTCACCGCTGGCCGGCGTCACCCATGAAAAAGCGTGGCGCACCAAGCCGGTGGTTTGCACCGATCCGGTGATCGAGACTTTCTGCGGGGCCTCGTGGTCGATTTCGA
>JANOYK010000239.1:0-2648 GCA_031428855.1 Burkholderiales bacterium
CGAGTGGAACCGGCAGGGAAAACGAGAAAACGGCAGCGAACATCCCCGCTCTAACGAACGGGTGCGGCGCATGGGGTTAGGCGGCCGCCGCTAGGTTGGCCGCCGCTACGTTGGCCGCTGTGCTGGTGGCCGCGCCGGACGCGGTGCCAGCGCTGGACCCGTCAGACACTGCGCCGGACTCGCTGGCGGCGGCGTCACCGCTGGTGGTTGCGTCGCCACCGGAAGTTGCGTCGCCGCCGGCAGTTGCGTCGCCGCCGGTGGCGAAGTCAGCGCGTGCGGTTTCATCATCGCCGCTGGCCACGGCAGCGCTGTCAGCCTCGCCGCTATCGGGCACAGAGTTGCCATCGGCAGCGTCAGCGCTATTGACCAGATGCATCACGCGCCGCCGCCGTGACGACGCCACGGCCTGCTCAATCGCGCCGAAGATCGAATGCCCGGCGGCGTCCTGCGCGTCGATGCGCACGCGGTCGCCGTATTTCATGAAGGGGGTGCGCGCTTCGCCGCTGCTGATTTTTTCCTGCGCGCGCGCTTCGGCAATGGTGGCAAAACCGCGCGCCGCATCGGTGCTGGAGATGGTGCCCAGGCCGATCACCGTGCCGGCCGAGAGCGTGCGGGTGCGCGCGGCGAAGGTAATCAATTCGCCGAAACCAAAGCGGGTGTCTTCAGCGGCATCGAGTTCGCCGAAACGTACACCGTTCCAGTCGATGCGCACGCTGACTGCCGCGCGGCCATCGCGCCAGGCGTCCTGCAATTCGTCCGGTGTGACTGCCACCGGACTAAACGCGGTGGACGGTTTGGAGAGGAAAAAACCAAATTGTTTTTTCAGATCGTTGGGGCCGAGATTGCGCAGCGACCAGTCGTTGACCAGCATCACCAGGCGCACGTGTTCGAGCGCATCTTCGTGTTTCGTCCCGATTGGCACGTCGCCGGTGACGACCGCGATCTCGGCTTCGAAGTCAATCCCATGCGCTTCATCGGGAAACGGCGCGTCTTCGCGCGCACCGAGAAAATCGTCCGAGCCGCCTTGATAGACCAGCGGCTCCCGGCTCGACAAGGCCACCCAGTCCACCCCGGTAGCTTCTTTCATGCGCTGCAAATGGCCGTTGTAGGCTGACGCATCTAACCACTGGTAGGCGCGCGGCAGCGGGGCCATACAGGCGGCGGCGTCAAACTCGAACGGGCGTTTTGCCTTGCCCTGATTCAAATCGGCATAGAGCGCGTCAAGCTGCGGCGCGATGAAGTTCCAGTCGTCGAGCGCGCGCTGCTGCGTGGGGGCAATGCCGTCGGCGATGTGGGCGGTATTGAGATCGCGCGCGACCACAATCAATTGGCCGTCGCGGGATCCGTCTCTGAGGGTGGCGAGTTTCATGAAAGGCTTTGGTCAAGACCAGCAGCGGTGAACGGTGCCGGGGGAAATCGGGTGCGTCTTTGCATGGGAGCAGGTGCAACCGGTCGCAGATGCGCCGATGTGACGTGCTGATTTTCTCATGCGCTGCAGCCGCACAGGCGCGCGAGCCGGGTGACGCAGGTGTCGTCAATGCCATGCGCGGCGAGGCCGGCGGCGGTCTTTTGCAAATATTCGCTGCACGGGCCGATCAGGCCGGCTGCCTCGCGGATGTTGCTGGCAATCGCGGCCTCGGGCAGGCGGCCGGCGTAGGCGTGGCTGCGCTGATCGATCACGAAGGCAATCGCATTGACCGCACCGGCCGGCGTGCGTGCGCGCACCCAGGTCGGCGCGTAGGCGCCAGTCACCATTTCGCGCCGCCACAGCAGCGCCAGCTCTTCTTGCGCATGCGCGGCGTCGATGCGCAACACCAGGCCGGTGCAGGTGCCGCCGTCGTCAAGGCCGAGCACGAGGCCTGGGTTCTCACGCGTGCCACGGCCGACGCGCGACCACAGGCAGAACGAGCGGTGATAGCCGTAGATGCGCGCGATGCGCTGCTCCGCCACCGGGAACAGCGGGTTCCAGATCAGGGAGCCGTAGGCGAATATCCAAACGTGATTGGACCCAGGCGCTGTAGTGCGCGTCTCTGTGCCGCGCGCGCCTGCGCGTAAGGTGGCGGCGAGCGACGCCTGCAAACGCGCATCGCTCCACGCCAAGTCAGCCATTTCGCTGCGCAAATACACTTCACGCATGCTGCCGCGCTGCAAGTCGTCACGCGAGAGCGGCTTGCCGTTACTGCGCAGAGGCGCGTCTACATCAGTTGCCGGTGCCCCAAGCGCATTCACTTGCATTGATCCCCACCCCAAGGGTCGTTATGTTTCCGTCTGGATTTTACGCGGCGTCAGGCAGCGCGGTGCCACCCCATTGTGCTCTGTGTCAGTAGCAAACAATCTGTCCGGTTTAGTAGCAAGTAATCTGTCCGGTTTTAGGAGGGTGTATGGAAACCCCCGTGAGCCGGACGAAATTGCTACAGGAGATCCGGAAGATGAGATTCGAAGAAGCGTATGTTGGCTGGCAAGAGAAGCGGCTAACGCAAGAGCAGGCGGCGGAAATACTGGGAGTGACGGATCGCAGTTTCAGGCGGTACGCGGCGCGCTATGAAGCTGAGGGACTGGAAGGGTTGATAGACCGGCGGATTGAAGTGATGTCGGCACGGGGAGCGCCGGCGGATGAAGTGATGCGGCTGGTGGAGACCTACCGCAGC
>JANOYK010000240.1:0-2319 GCA_031428855.1 Burkholderiales bacterium
TGCGAGCCGCTCCCACCATGCCTCTTGGCGATGTCACTGCTGCCAGTTTGTTGGTATGGCTGGCCGGTGGCAAGCAGCCGCTGATCCTCACCGGCCCGGCCACGCTCACGCGCGCGGGCCGCGCGAAACTGCAAGCGCTGGAAGAGGCTTGCGGTGTGCCTGTGATCGGCACGGAAAGCCCGCGCGGCGTGAATGATCCGGCGCTCGGTGCGTTCGCGCAGATGCTGGCGCAGGCTGACCGCGTGTTGCTGATCGGCAAGAAGGTGGACTTCACGTTGAAGCTGGGCAAGGCGTTTGCGGCGGCGTGTGGGTTGATGCAAGTTGATGCCGAAGAGGTGGAGCTGGCACGCGCGCGGCGCGCGCTCGGGGCGCGGCTTGCCGGGCAGTTTCAGGCCGATGCGTTTTCTGCCATTACCGCGTTGATCGATGCGGCAAATGCGCCCGCTGCGCGCGCGCCGCGCAGCGGCTGGCGGGATGAAGTGGCGAGTGCGTTGCGCTACCGCCCTGCCGCGTGGGACCGTGCTGCCTCTGCACTGCCTGACCGTTTGCACCCGGTGCAGGTGTGCCGCCCGTTGCAATCGATTCTCGACCGCTGCGCCGATGCGGTGCTGGTGTCGGACGGTGGTGAGTTCGGTCAATGGGCGCAGGCGTGTCTGACTGCGCCACAGCGCATCATCAACGGCCCGGCCGGCGCAATTGGCAGCGCGCTGCCGTTTGCCCTGGGAGCGCGAATGGCGTTGCCTGCAAATTCAGCGGCAACGCCAGTGATTGCGTTGATGGGCGACGGCACCTTTGGTTTTCATCCGGCCGAGTTTGATACGGCGGTGCGCTACAACCTGCCGTTCGTGGCCATCGTCGGCAACGATGCGCGCTGGAACGCGGAGTATCAGATTCAGTTAAAGAGCTACGGTGCGCAGCGCTTGGTGGGCTGCGAGTTGCTGCCCACGCGTTACGACCAGGTGGCGATGGCCTTTGGCGGGTATGGTGAGCTGGTGACCGAGGCCGCGCAGTTGTTGCCGGCGGTGGAGCGCGCGATAGCGTCGGGCAAGCCGGCCTGCATCAACGTGATGATGGAAGGCGTGCCGGCGCCGGTAGTGACACGTGCGTGAGCTGCCGTTTACCAGCGGCCAAATGCTTGACACGTTGTCAGGGGTAAGGGCCGGATTGCTGCGGACTGTTGTTCGGACGCCTCAAAACCGGTCAATCTTTGTCAAGGCCCGCTGGAGCGGCTTGAACGGCGCGGCATGCAGGCATACACTGTCCCTCCAAGGTACACGCGGTCAATGGCCGGTTGGCCCGCACCGCGCTGGAGGTTCCGATGAAAACCCGCGACGCTCTTTATCGACTCACCATCACAGCCGCTCTTGGCAGCACACTGCTGGCGGCTGCGCCGGGGCTGGCGCAACAGGTGGCACCAAATTATGCGGGCAGCGGCTTGCGCAACAAGCAGCCCGCCTCGCCCCTCACCCTCGGCGCTGGCGACCCCGCGCTTGACGCAGCAGGCACCGGCAGCAAGCGCGCCGGCGAGTGGAAGGCCTACGGCCGCTATCAGTTTTCTGAGACCTGGGGCGTTGAATTCAACTACGCCGACTGGGGCCGCAGCGGCATCAGCGCGCCGTTTGTCAAACCGGGCGCGGGTACACCTGGCGCACTTGGCGCACTTGGTGCGCCGGGCCCATTCGACGCCGCGCAAGGCCTCGCCAAAGGCTCGCAACTCAATCTCTCCGCCACCGGCACCCTGCCGCTCGCACGCGGCCTCTCGCTCACCGGCAAGCTCGGCTATGGCCGCAACGTCATCACCGGCTCACCCTATTGCCTCTCCGCCGCCTGCGGTCCGCTCAGCGGCGGCAGCCGCGACGGCGCGCGCGCCGGCCTCGGCCTGCGCTATTCGTTCAGCGACAACTGGGGCCTGCGCCTCGACTACGAAAACGTCAACAACCTCACTGATCCGAACGCCTTGCCCGGCAAAGGCGATAGCTGGTCGGCGAAGATTCGGTATACGTTTTGAGGGGCCGGGGCGGCGTTGATACCGGGACGGCGGCATCGTCATCCCGCGCAGCGTTTTAGTGGCCGCCAAATTCACACAGCGTAAACGACCGGAAACCCTTGTCCCCCAAGGCTTTCGAGCCACCGAGATCAGGCAGGTCGATGATGGCGGCGGGCAGAATCGCACCAGCACCAAGACGTTCAAGCAAACGCACTGCGGCGAGCATGGTGCCGCCGGTGGCGATCAGATCGTCCATCAACAACACGCGCGCACCCGGCGTGATGGCGTCGGTGTGAATCTCCAGCGAGGCCTTGCCGTATTCGAGTGCGTAT
>JANOYK010000241.1:0-3229 GCA_031428855.1 Burkholderiales bacterium
CTCATTCAATTTCACGCCCCACGCCGCGCGCCGCGCCGCGCTCGCCGCACGCATGCGCGCCCTCGGCGGCGGCATCGCCGTGCTGCCGACCGCGCCCGAAGCGCTGCGCAACCGCGACACCCACTTTCCCTACCGCCACGACAGCTACTTCCACTATCTGTCCGGCTTCACCGAACCGGAAAGCGTAGTGGTGCTGCTGGCCGGCAGTGTCACCAAAAGCATTTTGTTCTGCCGCCCCAAGCATGAAGAACGCGAAATCTGGGACGGCTTCCGCTTCGGCCCCGCTGCCGCCGCCGAGCGCTTTGGCTTCGACGAAGCCTATGCCATCGAAGAATTCGACAGCCGCATCGCCGCGCTGCTGGCCGGCCGGCCCAACCTGTTTTACGCAATGGGGTTCGACGCGCCGTTCGACAGCCGCATGCTCGCCGCCATCAACACCGTGCGCAATCAGGTGCGCACCGGCCACCCACCACCGGCCGCCACCATCGATGTGCGCGCCCTGCTCGACGACATGCGCCTCATCAAGGACGCACACGAAATCGCGCTGATGCGGCGCGCCGCCGCCATCTCGACCGAAGCGCACAAACGCGCCATGCGCGCCACCAAACCGGGCCGCCACGAATACGAAATCGACGCCGAACTGCTGCACGAATTCCGCCGCAATGGCTCCGAGTATCCGGCCTACGGCTCGATCGTCGCCGCCGGTGCCAACGCCTGCGTGTTGCACTACGTCGCCAACGACGCGCTGATGCGCGATGGCGACCTGCTGCTGATCGACGCCGGCTGCGAATGGCGCGGCTACGCCAGCGACATCACGCGCACGTTCCCGGTCAGCGGCACATTCTCCGGCCCGCAGCGCGACCTGTACCAGATCGTCCTCGCCGCGCAAACCGCCGCCAAAGCGGCGACCCGCCCCGGCACGCCCTACAACCTGCCGCACGAAGCCGCAGTCAAGGTGCTGGCGCAAGGCATGCTCGACACCGGCCTGCTCAGCGGCAGCCTCGACGCCGCGCTCGAACAAGGCAACGCGCGCAGCGGCGGCTACCACCGCTTTTACATGCACCGCACCGGCCACTGGCTCGGCATGGATGTGCATGATGCCGGGCCGTATAAAAAACCTGCTGCGGATGCGTCAACGGGTGCCGCTGCTGGCACCAGCGCCGGTTCCACCCAGGCCGCTGCCACAGAAATGGACTGGCTGCCGCTGCAAGCCGGCAACATGGTCACGATCGAACCGGGCATCTACGTGCGCCCCGCCGATGATGTGCCCAAAGCATTCTGGAACATCGGCATCCGCATTGAAGACGACGCCCTCGTCACCGCGCAAGGCTGCGAATTCATCACCCAAGATTGCCCGCGCAGCATCGCAGACATTGAGGCGCTGATGCGCGGTTGATACGCCGCGCGCGCATGCTGCCCGGCCGCCACAGCATCATCGAGTGAACCCATGCCAGCAACGCCGATCCTGATTGCCGGTGCCGGGCCGGTTGGCCTCACCGCCGCGCTGGCGCTGCATCACGCCGGGCAGGCGGTGCGCGTGATGGATGCCAGACCGGCGCACTCCGCGCACGACGATCCGCGCGCCGTTGCTCTGTCGCATGGCAGCCGTTTGATTCTGGAGCGGTTCGGCGTGTGGCATCAGATTACCGCCACGCCGATTGCCCAGATTCACGTCAGCCAGCAAGGCGGCTTCGGCCAGACCCGTATCGAAGCGGACGACTATCATCTGCCCGCCTTGGGTTACGTCGCCCGCCTGGGCGCACTCACCAGCACGCTGCTCCACGCCGTGCAGCAAGCCGGCATCGCGGTTGACGCCGGACATACTTTGACCGGCACCGCACACACGGCTGACAGCGTGCTTGCCAGCATCCAACACGGCGGAGTGACGCACCAAATCGAAACCGGGCTGCTGATCGCCGCCGAAGGCAGACCACCCGCCACCGCGCAGCGCAAAGACTACCGCCAGACCGCCATCGTCACTGAAGTGTGGAGCGCAACATCGGTGGGGGCGAACAGCGACACCCTCAGTGGCCACGTTAGCGGCAGCCGCAGCAGCAGATCCGCCGGCGCACAAGCCTGGGAGCGCTTCACGCCCGAAGGCCCGCTTGCCTTGCTGCCGCTTGACAACGGCTATAGCGTGGCCTGGTGCATGCGTGACGATCACGCGCGCGCCGCGCTGGCGCAAGATGATGCCGCCTTCCTCGCCGCGCTCAATGCCGCCGCTGCCTTCTCGCGCTGCCGCTTTACCCGGATGGCAGCGCGCGCCGCGTTTCCACTCGCGCTGGTGCAGGCCGGCACCGCACATCACCCGCGCGAGATTGCCCTCGGCAACGCCGCGCAAACCCTGCATCCGGTCGCCGGACAAGGCCTCAATCTCGGACTGCGCGATGCGTTTGAACTGGCCGAAGCGCTCAAGCCAAGCCTGACGATGGATGCGCTCACCCGCTACGCCGGGCAGCGCTCACGCGATCGCCACGCCACCATCGCGCTCACCGATCAATACGTCTCGCTATTCTCGAATCAATTCGCGCCGCTGCGCATCGCGCGCGGCACCGGGCTGGCGTTGTTCAACCTGGTGTCGCCGCGGCGCCCCACCAAGGCGCCGCGCCGGCTGTTTTGGGTGGGTTTAAGCGGGCGGGCTTGCAGTGCTTTGGATTGCCGCAGTGTCCTGCGCTGCGATCCCGCTCGCTGCGGCTTAACGCGATCCGGCCTTGCCGGTTCCGCCCGCCGGGTCCGTTTCAGCTGCCTTGTCCGCTTCAGCGGCATCAGCCTCGGCGCGGGTCTGCGGCTTGGAAACAAAGCGCGCGCACAGCAACCCCACTTCGTAGAGGATGCACATCGGAATCGCCAGCAGCAATTGCGACAGCACATCCGGCGGCGTCACCACGGCGGCAATCACGAACGCGCCGACGATCACGTAGCTGCGCCACTCCCGGAGTTTTTCCAGGCTGACAATATTGAATGCAACCAGCACGATCACCACAATCGGCACCTCGAAGGTGACACCGAAGGCGACGAACATGGTCAGCACAAAATTGAGATAGGCTTCGATGTCAGGCGCGGGCGTGATGCTCTTGGGTGCGAAGTCGTTAATGAACGAGAACACCTTGCCGAACACAAAGTAGTAGCAAAACGCCATGCCGACGATAAACAGGATCGAGCTGGCGATCACCAGCGGCAGGGCGAATTTTTTCTCATGGGTATACAGGCCGGGCGCAACAAACGCCCA
>JANOYK010000242.1:0-3815 GCA_031428855.1 Burkholderiales bacterium
GTGGTATTCACCGAATATTTCTGGGACATGAGCTGGTGCGACCCGTGCGCGGCCAACCCGCTGTCGGCGCAGGAGTTGCGCAACCTCGGGGTGGAGTGGATCAAGAGCGATGGCGGCGGCAATCCAGCGCGCCAATTTCGCGGTGATGCCGATGCCCGTCCGGTGATGGTGACGCGCCTGCATCTGCGCTACACCCCCGAGACATTTCCGGAAGACCTGATGTTTCAGGAAACCGGTGACCGGCAGAATTATCAAACGCGTTATGTGCTGCGCCACGCGGCAAAGGTTGCGCCGAACGCCTGCCCGCAAGCACCCGCGTATCTCGCGCAGGTGGCGCAGCGCAAGGAGAAGGAAGCGCAAACACTCGCGTCGCTGACGGGCTGGGACATCACGCAAGTGCGCCAGAGTTACGGCATCACATCGCGCCAGCCGGACTCGTGGCAGCGGCTGTTCAACCTCGCGCCGTGACGCGCCGCCGACGCCCAGCCACCCCGCCTGTGATCCAGCGCCGGTCACCCGCCGCCATTGCGCCCTGATGAAAACCCCATCAATGCACCCGCCCGAAACCCTTGCGCACCAAGGGTTTTGGGCCATCACCTGCCTGAGACTGGCTTTCCATGCGCTTCTTGGGGCAGTGGCCTGGTTGAAATCCTGCGACGCGCGGCTGTTTCAAATCGCGTTTCTGGCTGCGCTGCTGACCATCGGCGTGCTGGCGCGCGACTTCAGTTTGCAGTGGCAGCAGATGGCGCTGACCTTCTCCGCGGGTCTCGCAGCGCAGGCTTGGTGGACGCGCCATCTCAAGCTCAACAACGTCGGCCTGCTCTCCGCACTCATCACCTGTTTTGGTTTGTCGATTTTGCTGCGCGCCGACTCATGGTGGGTCCACCCGTTGGTGGCGGCGCTTGCCATGTCGGCCAAGTTCACCCTGCGCTTTCGCGGCAAACACCTGTTCAACCCGGCCAATCTGGGTGTCATCCTCGCCATCACGCTGCTGCCCGGCACCTGGATTTCACCGGGGCAGTGGGGCAATGATCTGGCCGCTGCGGTGTTGTTCATCGCGCTGGGCGGTGTCGTCACCCAGCGCGCCCGGCGCGTCGATACCAGCTGGATATTTCTAGCCACGTTTCTAGCGCTGATGGCGCTGCGTCTGTGGTGGATCGAGGTGCCGCCCGCGCGCATCGGCACGCTGCTGCTGCATCAACTGCAAAACGGCGCGCTGCTGCTGTTCGCGTTTTTCATGATCTCGGACCCGATGACGACGCCGAATCACCCCGGCGCGCGCGGGTTCCACGCCGTCGCGGTGGCGGCGCTGGCGTGGGCTTGGCAGATACTGCTCTACAAACCTGCCGGGCCGGTGTGGGCGCTGCTGTTGCTGGTGCCGCTGGTGCCGCTGCTTGATTATTTTTTTGCCGGCCCAAAACACGTTTGGCGCGGGCCGGGTGGACCCCATGCCGGCCACCCTGCTGGCCACCCTGCTGGCCACCCTGCTGGCCACCCTGCTGGCCACTGAGTCAACCACTGTCAACCACTGCGTCAGCCACAAACTCAGCCACCATCTCAGCCAAAAGCGCGCCAGCATTCGTCAGAATCCCGCCAACCCCCTCGGTTAAAATCACTGCATGACAGTCACCCAAGATCTCTCGATCCTCTCGCTCATCACCCAGGCCACGGTGCCGGTGCAGGCGGTGATGGCGCTCCTGCTGCTGGTTTCGCTGATGAGTTGGACCTACATCTTCCGCAAATGGTTTGTGCTTAAAAAAGCGGCAGAGCAGACCGATCAATTTGAGCGTGATTTCTGGGCCGGCAATGATCTGAACGCGCTCTACCAGAGTGCCGCCAACGACCGCCACGGCGCCGGCAGCATGGAGCGGATTTTTGAATCCGGCATGCGCGAGTTCATCAAACTCAAGGCCTCGCAGCGCGCCGACACCGCCGTGCAGCTCGAAGGCGCGCGCCGCGCCATGCGCGCCGCCTACCAGCGCGAAATGGATTTTCTCGAATCGCATCTCGCCTTCCTCGCGTCGGCCGGCTCGGTCTCACCTTATGTCGGCTTGTTCGGCACCGTCTGGGGCATCATGAATTCGTTTCGCGGCCTGGCCAATGTGCAGCAGGCCACGCTGGCCAATGTCGCCCCCGGCATTGCCGAGGCGCTGGTCGCCACCGCCATCGGTCTGTTCGCCGCCATCCCCGCTGTGGTGGCCTACAACCGCTACTCGCACGACATCGACCGTCTTGCCAACCGCTTCGAGAGCTTCATCGAAGAGTTCTCGAACATTTTGCAGCGGCAGGCGCGGTAGCTGTGGCCGGCATGACGTCACGGGGTGGCATGCGGCGCAGCCGGCGCCGGATGATGAACGAGATCAATGTCGTGCCCTACATCGACGTGATGCTGGTGCTGCTGGTGATTTTCATGGTCACCGCGCCGCTGGTGACGCCGGGGCAAATTGAGTTGCCGTCGGTGGCGAAGTCGTCCAACGCGCCCACCCAGCCGATTGAAATCATCATCAACGCCGACGGCAATTTGCGCTTGCGTGAACGCGGCGCGGCGCAGGTGGACAAACCGGCTGACCGTGCCGAGATAGTCAAATACGCCAAAGCGCGCCAGGCCGAGAGAGCCGATACACCGGTCGTGATCTCGGCCGACAAGAGCGTGAAATACGAATCGGTCTTGAGCGTGATGGATGAGTTGCAAAAAGGCGATGTGAAACGCATCGGCCTCTCGGTCAAGCCGGCTGGCAAATGACATGCGCGATCTTGCCGAAATGCGCCATCTTGCCGGCCCTTGCGAGAACAGCCTGAACCGATGAACGCCGCCGCACTCAACATGCCGTTCGCCCCGGGCGCAGACCGCGCCGGGTCGCTGCGCTCGTTTGTATTGGCAACGCTGGTGCATTGCATGCTGTTCGCGTTTTTGTATTTCGGCATCCGCTGGCAGAGTCAGCCGCCGGACATCATTGCGGCTGAACTGTGGACGCCGGTGCCATCGATCCCCGCGCCCGTGCCAAAACCTGAAGCCGCGCGCGTCGAAGTCAAACCGGAACCCAAGCCCGAAATCAAAGACGAGCCCAAGCCCGCCCCCAAACCAGACATCGCTGAAAAGATCGAGAAGAAAAAACCGGAACCCAAGCCGGTGGCGAAGGAAGCACCCAAGCCACGCGTCGAAGACGACCCGATCAAGCGGGACCTGATGAAAGAGCAGATCACACGTGACTTGCAGCGCGAGTCTGTAGCCCAGGCTGCCGCACGCGACGCCGCCGCGCTCAAAGACAGCAGCCGTAAAGGCTGGGAGGCCGAGATCGCCGCCAAAGTGCGCTCAAGGGTCACCTTGCCGCAAAATCTCACAGGCAATCCGGAGGTGGTGTACGAGGTGTCGCTCCTGCCCAACATGGAAGTGCTGAGCGTAAAACTCATCAAATCGAGCGGTAACAGCGCCTACGACGACGCCGCCGAGCGCGCCATCCATGCCGCCTCGCCACTGCCGCCGCCGCCGCCGGGTGTCACCCCCGAGCGCACCCTGCGTTTTCCATTCCGCCCCAAAAATTGAGAGCGTCCATGACTCCGTTCCTGCGTTCATTGCTGCGTTCATTGCTGCGTTCCTGGTTGCGCATCGCCGTGCTGGCGGGCGCCTGTGCGGTGCCGTTGACGGCCAGCGCCCAGACCGAAATCACGATCATCGGCCACGGCTCGGAGCAGCGCCCCATCGCCATCACCCATCTGCCCGGCGAAGCCGCCCTGCCGCCTGGCCTCGCGCAAATAGTGCGCGACGACCTCAATCGCAGCGGCTTGTTCAAACTGATTGACACCTCCAACCTGCC
>JANOYK010000243.1:0-14109 GCA_031428855.1 Burkholderiales bacterium
GCTGCCCGCCCCGCTACCAGCTTGACTCACGCTCCGGGGTGGCGCTGATTTTGTGGATCGTCAGATCCGCGCCGTTGTATTCCTCTTCGGTATCCAGGCGCAGGCCCATCATGGCCTTGATCGCCGCGTAGGTGATATAGCCGCCCACCACCGCCACCAGAATGCCGAGCAGCGTGCCGGTCAGTTGCGCCATGAAGCTGACGCCGCCAATGCCGCCGAACGCCTTTAACCCGAAGATGCCGGCTGCAATACCACCCCACGCACCGCACAGGCCATGCAACGGCCACACGCCGAGCACGTCATCGATCTTCCATTTATTTTGCGTCAGCGTAAACATCGAGACGAACAAACCGCCCGCGACCACACCCACCACCAGCGCGCCGATCGGATGCATCACATCCGATCCCGCACACACTGCCACAAGACCCGCGAGCGGGCCGTTATGCACGAAGCCGGGGTCGTTCTTGCCCAGCAGCGTGGCCGCCAGCGTGCCGCCCGCCATTGCCATCAGCGAGTTCATCGCGACCAGGCCGCTGATCTTGTCGATGGTTTGCGCGCTCATTACATTGAAGCCGAACCAGCCGGCCGAGAGAATCCAGGCACCCAGCGCAAGGAACGGAATCGACGAGGGCGGGTGGGCGGTCACCTTGCCGTCTTTGCTGTAGCGCCCGGTGCGCGGCCCCAACTGCAGCACCGCCATCAGGCCGATCCAGCCGCCCAAGGCATGCACCACCACTGATCCGGCGAAGTCGTGAAACTCCTCACCAAACCGGCCCTTGATCCAGGCCTGCACACCGAACTGCTGGTTCCACGCAATACCTTCGAAGAACGGATAAACCAAGCCGACCAGCACGGCGGTGGCGAGCAACTGCGGGCCAAAGCGCGCGCGCTCGGCAATGCCGCCCGACACAATCGCAGGGATCGCCGCGGCAAAGGTGAGCAGGAAGAAAAACTTGACTAGCTCAAAACCATTTTTCTGCGCCAATGTTTCAGCGCCGACAAAAAAACTGGTGCCATAGGCGACCATGTAGCCGACAAAAAAATACGCCAGGGTCGAGACCGAAAAATCGACCAGAATCTTGACCAGTGCATTGACCTGATTTTTGCGCCGCACGGTGCCGAGCTCCAAAAATGCAAAGCCCGAATGCATCGCCAGCACCATGATGGCACCGAGCAAAATAAACAGCGCATCTGCGCCGGTTTTGAGTTGTTCCATTACGTCCCCCTTGTAAGATTAGGAAAGGCCATAGCAAAAAACGCACCAATATTGTGATAAGTTGATTGATAAGCATTATTTACGTGCAAAATATAAATGATCATGAAAAACTGCACTTATATTGTGCGTTATTCTGGTTTTAACGCACCGGTACGGTTCATTTGAGCGATCTATGGGGAACGTTTGCGCAGTGTTTGACAACCGGTGCATTGACCGTTAGCGTCCTGTCTGTAGTGCCGCCCCGATCTCCCCCGTCTCCGCCCTTTTCTCCATTGGACTCCCTGCGTTAACCCACGATGGAACGACGTCAATTCATCCGCGTATGCACCGCCAGCGCCGCGAGCATTGCGGCGGTGCCGGACGCGTCAGCCGCCACCGCACCGGCATCCATTGGGCTAAGAGCGAAGCCCTACCCGCGCTCAAAACTGGTCAGCGCCGGTGGAGGCGCACTCAAAGCGTCGCAACTCAAAGTCAACAAAAATTACGTGTTCTTCTACCCATTTCTGGGCACGCCGTGTTTCCTGCTCAATCTGGGCAAAGCGCTGAAAGCCGCGCCTATCAAGGCTTCTGGGAGTATTGCGAGCAGTGCGGTGGGCAGTATTGCCGGGCACGCAGCGGCCCCCGCCCACCTCTCCTACGACTGGCCCGGCGGCGCAGGCGCGGCGAAGTCAGTGGTCGCTTATTCCGCCATCTGCTCGCACCAACTCACCTATCCCACCAAAGACATCAGTTTCATCAGCTTCAGGGCAGGCAAAAGCGGCGCGAACAAACATGCCGACGTGATTCACTGCTGTTCGGAACATTCGCAATACGACCCGGCCGCCGGTGCCCGTGTGCTGGCCGGCCCGGCCCCGCAACCGCTCGCCGCGATTTTGTTAGAGCACGACCCCGCTACCGACGAGCTGTACGCCACCGGCACCTTGGGCGGCGACATGTTCAACGCCTTCTTCCGCAAATACGAAATGAAGCTCACGCTCGACATGGGTGGCCGCGCCGAAGAAGCGGCAGGTGATGTATGCGCCGTGTCGGAACTGGACAACTACTGCCGTCAGCAGGTTCGCTGTTGATTACCTGGCTGCAAGAGGGCGCGCCGTTCCCGCCCCTATCGAGTGCGCTGGCCGACCCCAACGGCCTGCTCGCGGCAGGCGGTGAACTCAGCGCGGAGCGCCTGCTTGAGGCCTACCGCAGCGGCATCTTCCCGTGGTATTCAGATGGTCAGCCGGTGCTGTGGTGGAGCCCCGACCCGCGCATGGTGCTGATTCCCACTGAGTTCACACCCAAGCGCTCGCTCGCAAAAGTATTACGCAACAAGGACTATGAGATCCGCTGTGACAGTGCGTTTGAGACCGTGATGCGCGCCTGCGCCGGCACCCCGCGCGACGGCCAAGACGGCACCTGGATCACCGAAGAAATGATCGCTGCCTATGTGCGCCTGCACGCTGCGGGCCACGCCCATTCGGTTGAAACGTGGATCGATGGTGAGTTGATGGGCGGCCTCTATGGCTTGGGGCTGGGCCGCATGTTTTACGGCGAGTCGATGTTCTCGCACGCCACCGACGCCTCCAAAATCGCCTTCGCCCATCTGTGCGCGTTTTTAACGCAGCAAGAATGTGGCATGATTGACTGCCAGATGAACACCGGCCATCTGGCCTCACTCGGGGGACGTGAAATTCCACGCGCACAGTTTGTCGAACAACTCGCCGCACTCACCCGCGCACCTGCGGTGACTGGGTGGAAGCAGCTCACGCGGCTGTTTCAAAACACCCCGGCAGTGGACGTGCATGCATGAATGAACCATGCATGAGCTAACCGCGAGCCCACCATGAGTCAACCATGAGTCAACTGCGCGACCTGCCGTTCTCGGTATTGCAGTTCTACGCAACCGCGCCCTACCCGTGCAGCTACCTGCCCGGCAAGCTCGCGCGCTCGCAAGTGGCCACGCCATCGCACTTAATCAACGCCGACACCTACAGCGAACTGGTGCGCGCGGGCTTTCGCCGCAGCGGCATCTTCACCTACCGGCCGCACTGCGACGGCTGTCGCGAATGCACGCCAGTGCGCGTGCCGGTCGCAGCCTTCAAACCTACCCGCTCGCAACAGCGCGCCTGGAACAAACACAAACACCTGCAACCCGCCGTCACCAACCTGGGTTACTCAGCCGAACACTACGCCCTCTATCTGCGCTATCAAGCCAGCCGCCACGCCGGCGGCGGCATGGATCAGGACTCACGCGACCAGTACGCGCACTTTTTATTGCAAAGCCGTATCAACAGCCGCCTGATTGCGTTTCGCGCACCGGCGAGCACAGATGACCTGCGCAGCGCGGCGGGTACCGCAGGCTCAGGCGGCGCGGCGCATGGTAGCCAAGCCCCGGAAGCCACAGGCGCCGCAAGCACGGGCAGCACAGAAACCGCCACCGCCCCCAATCCTCTCAAGCTCGTCTCCATCGTCGACGTCCTCAACGACGGCCTCTCCTCGGTCTACACCTTCTACGAACCAGAGGATGAACGCGCCAGCTACGGCACCTTCAGCATCCTCTGGCAGATCGAGCAATGCCGCCGCCTGTCGCTGCCGTATTTGTATTTGGGCTATTGGATTCGCGGCAGCCAGAAGATGGCCTACAAAGCCAAGTTCACGCCGATTGAAGGTTTGGTGGATGGGGTGTGGCAGCCGCTGGTGTAGGCGCAGTTACAGCGTTTTTCCGGCAATCCGCATTCGTGAATTGCCGGTTAGCACTTACCTGCGGCCGGCGGTTACGCGCTGCCATTGCGCGCTAGATGCACGAGTGCTACCCGCGCCCAGAGCTATCTCAATGCCCCCCGGAGTATCGCCATGACAAGCCAACTCAAACGCGCGGAAAAATTTCGCGCCCTGCACCAGCGCCCCGGCATTTTTGTCATGCCCAACCCATGGGACGCGGGCAGCGCCAAGCTGTTTGCGTCGCTCGGCTTCGAGGCGATGGCCACCACCAGTCAGGGCCTGGCCAATGCGCTCGGCCGCATCGACGGCACGCTCGCGGTGAGCCGCGATGAGGTCATCGCCAACTGCCGCATGATTGCTGATGCAACAGACTTGCCGGTCAATGCCGATCTTGAAAACGGCTACGCAGACGATCCGCGCGAAGCCGCGCACAGCATCACGCTCGCTGCCGCAGCCGGCATGGTCGGCGGCTCGATTGAAGACTCTTCGGGCAATCCCGCCCACCCAATTTACGATTTCAATCTGGCGGTGGAACGCGTCGCCGCCGCTGCCCAAATCGCGCACGCCCTGCCCTTCCCCTTTACCTTCACCGCCCGCGCTGAAAATTTGCTGCATGGCCGCCTCGACCTGGACGACACCATCAAGCGCCTCAACGCCTACGCCGCTGCCGGTGCCGACGTGCTGTATGCGCCGGGGCTGCCGACATCGACACCATCCGCATGGTTGCCGCTGCCGTACCCAAACCGCTCAACGTGGTCATGAGCGCAGCCGATCCCGCTCTCACCGTGCAGCAACTCGAAGCCGCCGGTGTCAAGCGCGTCAGTGTTGGCGGTGCGCTCTCAAGACTGGGCTTCGCTGCGGTGCGCGATGCGGCGCTGGCCATGCGCGCCGGCTCGTTCGCGTGGGTGGCGCAGACCATGCCGGGCCAAGACTTGAAGGTGATTTTCCGAGAGTAAGGCGGGGCAAACTGGGGGCGCACGATTCGCGCCGGTCACTTGCTCCAGTCCTCCAACAGCAGTCCAGCTACCTGTTTGAACGCGCGGTCATTGCTCACCAGTACCGCGCCAACGCTGAGCGCGTGCGCGGCGATTTGCATGTCCAGTGGCGCGAGGGTTTGGCCTTTGCGCTCCATCAGCGCACGCAACGCGCCGTAGCACCGGGCGGCGGCGCGATCCCACGGCAACACATCGACGCGCAACAAAAATTGTTGCGCCACCGCGTGCAGACGGGTGGCGTCTGGACGCTTGGCCAAGCCGTAGACCAGTTCACCCTCGGTAATGGCAGAAATGCACAGCGATGCCATCGGCACGGCTACCACGCGCAGTGCCACCACCGGGTGCTGTCTGACCAGATGACTGACCGTGTTGGTGTCGAGCAGGTACTGCGTCATTCACGCCAGCCTGCGAAGGGGTCGCGCTTGGGTACAGCCTGCTTGCGCTCTTGCTTGCCAAGGAAACCGGCGGGCACCTTGACGCCTTTGAGCGTGGCAAAAAAATCATCCCAGGTGGCCGGTTTGCGTGACAGGATCACGTCACCGGTTTGCGGGTCTTTATGAATGAACACTTCCTTTACATCAAAGCGGTACGCGGCCGGCAGACGCACGGCCTGGCTGCGGCCATTGGCAAATAGTTTGGCGGCTTGGCTCATGGCGTGTCTCCCAGATTTGGCATATATCAAAGTATATGCCAATTCCAATGCAATGGCATGCCCCGCCTTCCATTCAACGGGCGATGCGCTTTGCAGCTGCACCTTGTTGCAACGTGGCACTCAGCGCCGCGACGGCACCCAACACCGCTTGCGCACGGGTATCGCCCATCCACGCGATCTGCACCCAATTGCGCTCACTCAGGTAAGCGCTATCGAACGCGATGCGGAACCCTTGCTGCAATAGCGCTCGGCCTGTGGCTTGCGATGAGAGCGAAACGGGCAGCGCGAGCGTGATGACGCCCGGTGCTGCGTGCCGCGCGGGGGCGATAATGACGGCACCGGTGTTTGCGCATGCAGCATGCATGGCTGCATGCACTGCCGCATGCACTTCTCCTGAAATCGATTTGACGTGCGCATAGTGTGCCGGCGTGAGCAGCGCGAGCGCAGCTTCAAGCGCCGCGAGCAGACTCGACGACTGCGTGAACGGCATGCCGCTGCGTTGCGCGGCAAACGGCAAATCCAGACTGCGCGGCACGCCCGCCACGGCGCGCAGCGCATCGCGCCGGTGCAGCACGAACGACAATCCCGCTGCCGCGCCCACCCCTTTGCTGCTCACCCCGCTGGCGAACAACACGTGTTCCAGATCGAGCGGCAGGTTGCCGATGGTGCTGATGCAGTCGAGCACGACGTCTGCGCCGAGTTGCTGCGCCAGTGTGTGGCATGCGTCTGCATCGTTGCGCATGCCGGTGGAGGTTTCGCCGTGCGCCATCCAGATCCAGGCGGGGCGCGTGGGCAGTGTGGCGGCAATGCGCTCGAACGCAAACGGCTTGCCCCACGCAACCCGATGCACCTGCACGTCAAGCCCCGCGCGCGCAGCGTGATCGGCCAGCCGTTCGCCGAATTCGCCATTGACCAGCACCAGCCCCGCGCCGCGTGCGCACAATTGCTGGGCGATGGCGTCGTTGGCGAGCGTGCCGCTGCCAAGCAGCAGTTGCGCGCAGTGGGCGCGCGTGAGAGCACACAGGGCCGCAGTGCAGCGCGCGAGGGTAGCCATCACCGGTTCGCTGCGATGCGGTTGAGGCGGCGTGACAAGCGCGGCCTGCACGAGGGGATGCATTTGCACCGGGCCTGGGGTTAACAGCACTGGCGCTGCGGTCTGGCTCGATGGGTTGAGAGTCAGCGCTGGCCGGGCGGGTACGGTTGCCAAGGCGGGCGGCGCATGGCCCGCCGTATCGGCCGCAAGCCACACCACCTGCGCGTTGAAGTCTTCGAGCGCCAGTGCCATCGGCTGAAACTGCGCGTCGCCACTGCCGTTAAGCGGGCCGAACGGTTTGAAGCCCATGTGGCGGTACAGCTTCAACTGCCGCGTGGTGGCGGAAATGATGGCGTAATCCAGATTGCGCTCGGCACAGCGCCGTGCCAGCGCACGCACCAGCCCGGCGAACACGGCACTGTGCCGCCACACGGGCTTGACCGCCAGCAAGCGCACCTCGCACACCCGGCGCGCGGGCGGCAGATAACGGTCCAGGCCAGCCAATTTTTGATCGAGCGAGAACGGCCGCTGTGCGCGCAGCGCCAGCATGCCCACCACTTCGCTGCCCTGCTTGCACAGCAGATAGTCGTTTTGCGCGTGAAAGCGGTCGATCAAACGGCCATCGGCGTGCGCTGCATGCTGCGGAATTTCGCCGGTAAAGGTGGCGTGATTGAGGCGGAACACCTGCTCGAATTCTTCAAGGCTGGCGGCGCGGCTGTAGGTGAGATTGCGGGTCAGAGCAATGGCGGTCATGGGCGTCTCCGGAGTCGGCGCAGATTAACCCATGAATTCTTGCATGGCGGGTACCGGCAAGCGTCGCGGCGCGTGGCGCGCTACCTGGCGTAGCGCGTCGTGCGCCGTTCACCGGCACGGTCATGCAACCGGCTACGTCTTGCAAGCCTCCAGCTTGAGCGCTTGCAACACTTCGCCGCTGGCGGCGTCTTGTACAAAGGCCACCACGCCAAGATCGTTGGTGGGAGCACCTTTTGGCGGTATGACGATTTTTTCCAGACGCGCTTTGCCATCCGCGCCGAGGGCCACCGGGCCGAGCCATTCGCGCACTACGTAATCGTGCTTGAGCGTGACACCACGATTCTCGCCGGCCTTGACCGGGTTGGCGATGCGGTTTTGCGTGAGCGCAACGAAGAGTTGCGGCTTGGTACCCGGAGCGTTGCTTGTTGCGTTGCTTGTTGCGTTATTCGCTACGCTCTTCGCCGCGTTGTCCGGCGATTTAACCGCCGCATTTGCCACGACGCTCACGCGGCCATCCGTCACCTCCAATCGCAACGCAATATCCGCGCGTGCAGGCTGTGCGTTGACGGCCTTGACCTGGGTTTCAAACGCGCCACTGCTCCAGCCGCGAAAATCGCGCCCACCCAATACCACTTGCGGTGTGTAGACAAAGGTCGACCCAGACCAGCGCGAAATCTGGCGCTGGCGCTCGGTGAATTGCGGCTGCGCAAACACATCTTTCCAGCCGATGTAATCCCAGTAATCCACGTGTAACGACAGTGGCACGACCTTGTCCGCTCCCAGGCCACGTGCGGATAACCCGCTCATCCAGCGGTCGGCTGGCGGGCAACTGTCGCAACCTTCGGATGTGTATAGCTCGGTCAGCGCAAGCGTATGCGCCGGGCTGGCGGCGCTGCAGGCTGCGGTGGCAGGCAACGGGGAGATGATGATGGCCGCGATGGCGGCAGCGAGCAGGAGGCGCATGGGGGTTTCCTGTGGGATCGATTGGCAGGGCGGATAGAGCAGACTGAGGGGACGGGGCGGCCGAACCGGCGCGATGACCGTGCCACCATCTACGCCACGCCGTAGAGAGCGGATGCAGCATCAAGTAAACTTGCTGCCCGATGTGCGGCAAGGTGTGGCCATGTGCAGTCACGCAGTGCAGCGACTGCGCCCCGGCCCCATCTGCCCCACCGTAATCGATCACCTTCTCCACGCGGCTTGACCAAGCCGCATCGCTCCGCCCTTTCTGGAACCATTGAACATGACCAAACAATACGACGCCACCCCCGCACGCAAAACCGCTTTCATCGGCTTGGGGGTGATGGGCTTTCCGATGGCGGGCCACCTCAAAGGCGCGGGCCACAGCGTGACCGTGTACAACCGCACTGCCGCCAAAGCGGCGGACTGGGCCAAGAAGCACGGCGGCAACCATGCGCCGACACCGCGCGAAGCAGCCAAAGACGCCGATGTGGTTGCCTGCTGCGTCGGCAACGACGACGACCTGCGCTCAGTCATCTTCGGTGACAACGGCGCGCTGGCCGGCATGAAAAAAGACGCGGTGCTGGTCGATCACACCACCGCCTCTGCCAACGTCGCACGCGAGATTGACGCCGCGTGCAAAAAACTCGGCTTGCGTTTTATCGATGCGCCGGTGTCGGGCGGCCAGGCCGGTGCCGAGAATGGCGTGCTGACCATCATGTGCGGCGGTGAGCAGGCCGTGTTCGATGAAATCGGGCCGGTCATCATGGCTTACGGGCGCATGGCGCAGTGCCTCGGGCCGGCCGGCTCGGGCCAGTTGGCCAAGATGGTGAATCAGATTTGCATTGCCGGTTTGGTGCAGGGCTTGGCCGAAGGCGTCAACTTTGCCATCGCGGCCGGCCTCGACGCCAAAGCGGTGCTCGATGTGATCTCGAAAGGCGCGGCCGGCTCGTGGCAAATGGAGAACCGCGGCAAGACCATGGCCGATGACAAATTCGATTTCGGCTTCGCGGTCGATTGGATGCGCAAAGACCTCGGCCTGTGCATCGACGAAGCCAAACGCAACGGCGCGCCACTGCCGGTGTCAGCGCTGGTCGATCAGTTTTATGGCGACGTCCAGCAAATGGGCGGGCGGCGCTTTGACACGTCGAGCCTCATCAAACGGCTGCGCAAGAAATAATCATGTCCAAATCTGATCTGACCATCACCGGCATCAAGGCCTACGCCACCTCGTTCCCGCTGCCGCCGGGCGGCAATGTGCGCCTCGGCATCGGCCGTGCAGTTAAAAAGGATGCGGTGGTGGTCAAGGTCACTACCGCTGGCGGCATCGTGGGTTGGGGCGAGTCGCATCACGCGCGCGCGCCGTCCACCATTGCCAAGCTGATTGAGACCACGCTCTCCATGCTGGTGATGGGGGAAGATGCATCGAACGTGCAGGGCGTGTGGAACAAGATTTACGGCAAGCAGCTTGCCAGCCACGGCCTGGGTGCAGGCACGGCGATGGCGATGAGCGGCATCGACATGGCGCTGTGGGACATTCGCGGCAAGGCCACCGGCTGGCCGCTGTACAAATTGCTGGGCGGTGCGTCCAAACCGATCGCCGCTTACGCGGGCGGCATCTCCCTTGGGTTTCAACCACCGGCCGAGTTGGTGGACGAAGCGCGGCTGCATGTGGCGGCGGGTTACAAGGCGGTCAAGCTGCGTCTGGGCGACAACCCCAAAGACGACCTCGCGCGCGTTGCGGCAATTCGCAAGGCGTTTGGTGATGACCTCGTGATCCTCACTGATGCCAACATCGGTTACACCGTAGCGGATGCGCGCGCGGTCATGCCGGGCCTGGATGCACATGGCGTGGCGTGGCTCGAAGAACCGTTTCCGGCGCACGACTACCGCTCCTACCGCGAAGCCAAAACCTTCGGCCGCGTGCCGCTGGCAGCGGGCGAGAACCACTACACCCGCTTCGAGTTCTCGCGCCTGATCGACGAAGGCATCGTCACCATTTTGCAACCGGACCTTTCAAAAACTGGCGGCGTCACCGAGACCATGAAAATTGCGGCAATGGCCTCGGCGCACAAACTGCCGGTGCATCCACATACCTCGATGACCGGGTTGAACATGGCGGCGTCGATTCATGTGCTCGCAGCACTCGATCACCCCGGCTACTTTGAAGGCGATGTGTCAAAGAACAATTTGTTCCGCGATGTGATGGTGAACCAGCCTTACAAGGTTGATGCCGCCGGGTTTGTGCGGCCGCTCGAAGGGCCAGGCCTCGGCCTTGAAGTCGATGAAGAATTTCTTATCAAGCACCCGGTCATCGAAGGACCGAGTTACGTTTGATTCCACGCTTGAACGCAGGTTTCAATCAGGAGCGCAAAATGACCAGACCAATCGCATGGATCGCCGCAGTTCTTCTCGCCTGTATCGCGCAAACCGTTGGTGCGCAAGGCTCTGCGGCGGGTTCATCTGCCAGCTTTCCGTCCAAGCCAATCAAGATCGTGGTGCCGTTCCCGCCGGGCGCATTCAACGACACGCTCGGCCGCACCCTGGCGCAGGAGTTCTCCAAGGGCTTCGCGCCCGGTTCGCACGTCGACAACAAACCCGGCGGCGGCACCGTGATCGGCACCGACTTTGTAGCCAAATCCACGCCCGATGGCCACACCATCCTGATCGTCGCGTTTCCGTTTGCACTCATCAACAGTCTGCATACGCAGTCGAAGCTCGATGTCACGCGCGACTTCGCGCCGCTCGCCTGGGTTGGCACCACGCCCAATTTGCTGGTGGTCAATCCGGCCTCGCCCTACAAATCGGTGAAAGACTTGCTCGCCGCCGCCCGCGCCAAACCCGGCAGCATCCCCTACGCCTCCACCGGCAACGGCTCGTCGAATCACTTGTCAATGGAATTGTTCAAGGTCATGTCAGGCACCGACCTCAACCACATTCCCTACAAGGGCAGCGCACCGGCAGTCACTGACTTGATCGGCGGTCAAGTGCAGGCCCTGTTTGACAACCTGCCCAACGTGATTCAACACATCAAGGCCGGCCGCCTGCGTGCGCTCGCCATCACGACGTCCAAGCGCTCGCCTGCGCTGCCCGACGTGCCGACGGTAGACGAAGCGGGCGTGCCCGGCTATCAGGTAGGCGTGTGGTTTGGCGTGGTCGCCCCGGCGGCAACACCGAAAGACGTGTTGGCGAAACTCAACGCCGAGGTCAACCGCGTGATCGCCCTGCCCGATGTGAAGGAGCGCTTCAACCAGAGCGGCATTGACATCGTCGGCGGCACGTCCGACTTGTTCGACAAACACATTCGCGAACAGGTCGCGACCTGGGGCCGCGTCGTCAAGGACGCCAACATCAAGGCTGATTGAATGTCACAAACAACACCGCACGTTGCCCCCGTTTCGAACTTCCTGCGCCAGATTATTGATGCAGATCTAAGAGGAGATACTCTCAAGAACCGCTCCTGGAGCGGCTCTCCCGGCAGCGCCGAATCCCACGCAGGCGCACCGCTCGACCCCGCAGCGATCCGCACGCGCTTCCCGCCCGAGCCCAACGGCTATCTGCACATCGGCCACGCCAAAAGCATTTGCCTCAACTTCGGCCTCGCACGCGATTACGGCGGCGTGTGTCACATGCGCTTTGACGACACCAACCCGGAGAAGGAAGAACAGGAATACGTCGATGCGATCCTTGATGCGGTGAAGTGGCTTGGCTTCAGTTGGGATGCCCTGCCCGGCAACTCGCACGCCGCCAATGCACCGGCCCGCTCGCACCTCTACTTCGCCAGCGATTACTTCGACTTCATGTACCAGGGGGCCGAATATTTGATCGAGGCCGGCCACGCCTACATCGACGCGCAAAGCGCGGATGAGATGCGCGCCACCCGCGGCACCCTGACCGAAGCGGGCACCAACAGCCCGTGGCGTGAGCGCCCGCCAGCGGAGTCACTCAAGCTATTCCATGAAATGCGCGACGGCCTGCACGCCGAGGGCAGCCTGATCTTGCGCACCAAAATCGACATGGCCTCGCCCAACATCAATTTGCGCGACCCGGCGATTTACCGGATTCGAAAAGCCTCCCACCACCGGACCGGCGACAAATGGTGTGTGTATCCGATGTACACCTACGCGCATCCGGTTGAAGACGCGCTTGAGCGCATCACCCACTCGATCTGCACACTCGAATTTCAAGCGCAGCGGCCGTTTTATGACTGGCTGCTGCTGCGTCTGGCCGAGGGCGGCCTGCTGGCGCAGCCGCTGCCGCACCAATACGAGTTCGCCCGCCTCAACCTCACTTACGTCGTCACCAGCAAACGCAAACTCAAGCAGTTGGTCGATCAACACATCGTCAACGGCTGGGACGACCCGCGCCTGCCGACCATCGCAGGCCTGCGGCGGCGCGGTTACACATCCGAAGCGATTCAATTGTTTTGCGAGCGCATCGGTGTCTCCAAAGCCGACTCATGGATCGATTACTCAACGCTGGAGATCGCCCTGCGCGACGACCTCGACACCAAAGCCGCGCGTGCGATGGCGGTGCTCGACCCACTCAAACTCACCCTCACCAACTGGGCCGAGGTGTTCGGCAATGCAGACCACGCCGAGCCATGCAGCGCGCCGGTGCATCCGCATCATCCGGAACGCGGTCAGCGTCACTTCGCCCTCACTGATGCAGTGTGGATTGAACGTGAAGACTTCATGGAAGCGCCGGTCAAGGGCTATCACCGCCTCTACCCCGGCAACAAGGCGCGTTTGAAATATGGTTACGTGATCGAATGCACCGGCTGCGAGAAAGATGCCAGTGGCAATGTGAGCGCGGTTCTCGCCAAGCTGATCCCTGACACCAAGAGCGGCACACCGGGTTCCGACAGCGTCAAGGTCAAGGGCGTCATCACCTGGGTGAGCGTGCGCGATGCCGTCAGCGCCGAAGTCCGGCTCTACGACCGCCTGTTCACCGATGCGCACCCTGATGCCGGCGGCAAAGATATCAAGGCTACGCTCAACCCAGCGAGCCTCACCGTCATCACCGCCTACGTCGAGCCGTCCCTCACCAGCGCAACCGCCGGTGAAAAATTCCAGTTCGAGCGCCACGGCTATTTCGTGGCCGACCAGATGGAATCCAAACCCGGCGCGCTGGTGTTCAACCGCACTGTCACGCTTAAAGACACGTGGCAAAAATAATCACAAAGGCAGTACCGCCGCGGTTGGCGCAGAGCCCTACCCGGCCTCCCGCCCCATCTCCTGCGGCTTCACCAGCCACTTCTTCGCCGCTGCATCGGTCAGTTGGCCAACCTGGCCAATCAGCGTTTCATGCACCGGGCTGATGCCGGTGAAACCGAGGATATTGGGTTCGAGCGATTTGACGCTGTGGGCGCGAAATACCAGCGGCACATCATGGCCGGCATCCCCATGGTCACCACCACACGCGCGCTGCGGCCGGTCAGCGCCTTGTTGGCAAACGGGATGCCGCCTTCCTTCTGAAACGCAAATCCGGGCCGCATTACCTGCGCCAGGAAACCTTTCAGCAGGGCCGGCATGTGGACCAGCCAGAGCGGGAAAAAAAGCACGATGTGATGCGCGCGCGAGATCGCCAGCTGCGCGCTTTTGATGCCCGGCGTGACCGCGCTGTGCTCCCATTGCGCCTGACTGCGCAACAGACTGAACTCGATGCTCCCCACGTCAACGTGGCGTACTTCATGACCGGCCGCATCTGGCCCCCCCCCCCCACCGCCCCCCCCCCCCCAAAAAACCCCCACCCCACCCCCACCCCCCCCCCCCCAACAACCGCCGCCCCCAACCCCCCC
>JANOYK010000244.1:0-11667 GCA_031428855.1 Burkholderiales bacterium
CGATCAAAATCAAAAACAGCATGGAGGTGGTGCGCGCGCTCTCGACCAGCACGTCGTACAAAATTTTCCAGGTGAGCGCACGCCGCACCAGCGCAAACACAAACGCGCCAAACGCGCCGATGCCGGCCCCTTCGGTGGCGGTAAACAAGCCGCCGTAAATGCCGCCCATCACCAGCGCGAACAGCACCACCACGCCCCAGATGCCGCGAATCGCGGCCAAACGCTGGCCCCAGGTGGCGCGCACATCGCGCGGGCCGGCCTTGGGGTCACGCCAGCAGATGAACTGCACCGCGAGGCACAGCAGCAACACCGCCAGCAAACCGGGCAACACGCCCGCAGCAAACAGCGCGCCGATGTTGGTCTCGGTCATGATGCCGTAGATCACCATGATGGTCGAGGGCGGGATCAGAATGCCGAGGGTGCCGCCGGCCGCGATCGAGCCGGTCGAGAGCTCATCGCTGTAGCCGATGCCTTTCATCGACGGGTAGGCCACCTTGGTCATGGTCGCTGCTGTGGCAATCGACGAGCCGCAAATCGCGCCGAAACCGGCGCAGGCCATCACCGTTGCCATCGCCAGACCACCGCGAAAATGGCCGACGAACGCATGCGTGACCTGATACAGCTCGCGCGCCATGCCGGCCTTGGTGACAAAGTTGCCCATCAAGATGAACAGCGGTATCACCGACAGCGTGATCTGAAAGCCGGACTCCCACACGGTGGCCGCCACCGACCCCATCGCCGGGTTGATGCCTTTCAATATCGCCAGGCCGCCAAAGCCGGTGAGGCCCATCGCCAGCGCTATCGGCACCCGGCCGAAGGCGAGCAGCAGCATCACGGCGAAGCCGATCAGTGCGGGCATCATGGCGCGCCCCCTTTGCCAGCCGGCGTGATTGCGCTAGCCAGTCTAGCCAGCCTCATGTCACCAGCGGGCATCATCATATGGCGGTGCCTCCGTCTTCGGCTGGCGGCGGCACAAACATCAGCGCGACATGGGTCAAGCCGGTGACCACAATCATCACCAGCAAAAAATAGGCGACTGGCGTGAGGCCGATTTGCAGCACGCTGGTGGTGTCGCCCGCCTCTTGCACGCGGGTAACGCGCTTGGCATAAAACATGTAGGCCATGCCGAACATGGTGACCGCGCACAGCGCATTGGCAAAGGCATCGAGCCCGCGCCGCAGCCCGCGTGACATGAAGCCTTCGAGGGTGTCAATCACGATGTGCTGGCGCGCGCGGGTCACCAGCGGCAGGCCGGCAAAAATCAGCATGGCGAGCAGGATTTCAGCCATCTCGACACCGCCGCGCACCGGAAAATCGAGCTTGCGGCCGACCACATCGGCAGTGGTCAGCAGCATCAGCACAAACAAAATCAGCGAGCCCGATATGCCGAGGACGCGCTGGAGCCAAACATCAAGTTGTTTCATGCGCGAAGGGTGTGGACATCCATGAAAAGGGCCATGAGAAAACCCTCATGGCCCCGGCGCGGGATGGTGGACACAAGCCGCTGGTGGCCCTGCCGCCTGGTGCCGTGACGCACTACTTGCCTTGCGACACCTTGAGCAGTTCAGCGCGGAACTCGGTCAGCACCTTGTCGCCGTCAATGCCTTTGGCCTTGGCGGCCTTGATCCAGTCCTGCACGATCGGCTCGGTGCGCTTGCGCACGTCGGCGACGAACGCCGGGCTGGCTTCATGAATCTGCGCACCGGCGGCACGCAGGGTTTCCCAGCCTTCCTTGTCGGCGTTGTCCCACGACTTGCCGGCCAGACGCGCGAGCGCCTCGCCCGAGACCGAATTGATCGCGTCCTGATCCTGCTTCGAGAGTTTGTTCCATTTGTCTTCATTCATGAAAAAGCCGAACGAGGACGAATAAAAACCGCCGGGGAACACGGTGGCGTACTTGACCACTTTGTCGAGCTTGAACGACTTGATCGACTCGGACGGAAAGAAGGTCGCATCGGCGACACCGGACGAGAGCAGTTCATACGACTCAGGCGCGGGCTTGACGAAGGGCGAGGCACCGAGAATCTTGGCCGAAGCTTCCGACACGCCGCCGCCGGAGCGCACTTTCATGCCGGCCAGGTCAGCCACGCTCATCACCGGCTTCTTGGTCATGAACATCTGCCCCGGGCCGTGGGTGAACACGCCGAGCAGCTTGACGCCCTTGTATTCACCGGCTGCGTGCAGATACTTCCAGTGGATGCGCGAGTAAGCCACCGAATTGATCTCGGCCGTAGCGCCATTGCCCGGCAATTCGGCCAGCAGCGGCAGCGGATGGCGCGCCGGGGTGTAGCTGGCCGTCACAAAAGACACATCCACCAAACCATCGCGCACGCCATCGAAGGTGCCGCCAGCGCCGATCGGGTGCTTGGGCAGCATCTGGAACTTGACGCGGCCGTTGGTCACGCGCTCGACCTCTCTGGCCCAGCCGCCCAGCACATCGCGCGTGAGCGAGTGAGTCGGCGGCACCCAGCTTGACATGGTGAGGGTGGTTTGCGCCTGGGCAGTGCCGTGGGCAAAGCCAAGCGCCAGCGTGAGTGCGGCAAGCAGTTTGAGGTTCATGATTTGTCTCCGGTTATCGGTGGTATGAACACGTTTAAAAACGTTTACCGGCCATCAGCCAGCTTATTGCAAAATTATAACGGCAATGGAATCTCCCCCCGCTATTGCACTCTGGCACCGGCCTTGTGCGCCAATCTGAGCGTGCGCGCGATGGCCGCCACCGCCACATCTGGGACAATCGCTGCCCGCGCCCAAAACCAGTGAGACCGCCATGAGCATGAAAAAATCCGACATTGAGAAAAACAAGGGCCTGAAAATTACCGGCGCGATGAAGGCCACTGCGGTGCCGGAGCGCTTTGCCCAAGGATCGAACACGGTGCTGAGCAAACGCGAGCGCCGCACGCAGGACGCGGCAGCCGGCCTGGTGCCATTTGCCTGCAAGCTGCCAGCGGATTTGCAAAAACGCTTGAACGCGCGGGCCGTAACCCATGAAGGCGGCGTCAACGCGCTGGTTGGTGAACTGCTGGAGAAGGGGCTGGCGTAACGGTGCCATAGCCCCGGGCGGCAATCCCTTCCGTACACGGCGGCTCAGCGCAACGCCAGTCAGTACAACTCCATCAACGCCGCGTTGTCTTTGAGTTCACCCGGCAGCGCCTCGCGCACGATGCGGCCGGCCTTCATCACCACCACGCGATCCGACACCTTGAGCGCTTCGCGCACGTTTTGCTCGACCAGCAAGATGCTCATGCCGCGCTCTTGCTGCAAGGCGCGGATCGGTTGCATCAAATCCTGAAACAGCTTGGGCGCGAGGCCAATCGAGGGCTCGTCGAGGATTAAACAGCGCGGCTGCCCCAGCAGGGCGCGGCCAATCGAGACCATCTGCTGCTGCCCGCCCGAGAGCAGGCCGGCGCGTTTGGTGTAGAAGCCCTTGACCGGCGGCAGCACAGTGAACACCCACTCGATGCGCGCCGCGCGATCTGCTTTGGGGATGCCGGCCGAGCCGAGACCGAGGCTCCAGATTTCTTCGACCGTGAGACTGGGGAAAATGCCGCGCCCCTCCGGCATCATGGCGATGCCACGGTCAGCCAGCGTGCGCGGCACGTGGCTGGTGAGCGCCGCGCCATCGACCAGCATGCGCCCGCTTTGCGGCGGCACCAGACCAAACAAGGTGCGCACCAGCGTCGATTTACCGGCACCGTTGTGGCCGATCAGGCACAGCACTTCGTTGTGACGCAGTTGAATCGACACATCCATCAGCACCGGTTTGCCGCCGTAGCCGACGCTGAGGTTTTCGGCCTGGAGCATCGGTACAGTGGTGGCGGCGTTGGCCGTTGGGTTGGCCGTTGGGTTGGCCGTTGCGTTGGCCGTTGCGTTGACCGCTGCATTGGTGGCGGTGTTGGTCGCGAAGTTGGTGGCAGTGTTGGCAGGCGAATTCATTCGACTCGCTCCCCAAAGTAAATCGCGGCCAGCGCCGGGTCCGTCAGAATGCTTTGCGGATCGCCTTCAGCGAGCAAGCGGCCCTGATCGAGAAAAGCGATACGGTCCGAAATGCCCTTCACGATATCGAGGTTGTGTTCAATGATGCAAATGGTGATGCCACGCGTGATCTGGTCGCGCAGCAGCGCGATGAAGCGCTCGTAGGAACCGGGGTCGAGGCCCGAGGCGGGTTCATCGAGCAGCCAGAGCCGCGCGCCCGAGGCGAGGATGCGCGCAATCGAGAGAAATTTGCGCTCGGCATAGGCCAGATCGAGCGCGCGCGTGTGGCGGCGGTCGGCCAGGCCCACCGCCACCAGCGCGGCTTCGGCGCGCTCGCGCCGCGCGGCTGCGCCGCTCTTGCCGCCGGATTGCCACAGCCACGAGCCGCGCTCGGTCACGGTTTGCGCGTTTTCCAGCACCGTCATCTGGTCAAACAATTTCAAATCCTGAAAGGTGCGGCCAATGCCGGACTGCGCAATCTTCCAGTGCGGCACACCCTTGATCGATTGGCCGAGCCAGGTCACGTCACCGGCGTCCGGGTCGAGGTGGCCGGTGATGAGGTTGAACAGCGTGGTCTTGCCCGCGCCGTTCGGGCCGACCAGGGTGGTAACGATGCCTTCGCGCAATGCGAACGAGACGTTATCAACCGCCTTCAAGCCGCCGAAGGTTTTCGACATGCCGGTGGTTTCGAGCAAAATCTTGCCGCCTGGATGCGGCGCAGCGGCTGGCACCTCAGCTTGCATTGCGGCCTGGCTCACGCGCCCTCCTTCGGCTGTTCGCGAAAGCCCCAAATGCCGCCGGGGCGGTAGATCATCAGCAGCACCATCGCCAGGCCATAGACGATTTGCTGGATCGAGCCGATTTCGGTTTGTGGCAAGCCCGGCAGATACGACAGCGCGGCCGGCAACAGCAGGATCAACACGGTACCGACCACCGGCCCCACCAGCGTAGCAGTGCCGCCGATGATGACCATCGCCATCAGATAGACCGAGGTGTCGAGCGTGAAGCTCTCGACGTTGACGAAGCTCAAATAAAACGCATAGAGCGAACCGGCCACGGCAGCCAGCGCCGATGACACTGCCACCGCCATCGTCTTGATGACGGCCACGTTTTTGCCGAAGGCCGAGGCGGCGGTTTCGTCATCGCGAATGGCTTTGAGGCTGCGCCCGAAACTGGAGCGCACCAGCGTGGCCACCGCCAACATCACCAGCAGCAAGCACACCAGCGACAGCACCAGATACTGCGGCGGCGTGGACACTGTAAAGCCAGGAAAACGCGCGGCCGGAATATTGGTGATGCCGCCGATGCCGCCGGTGAATCCCTTCCACTCGGCAAATAAAGTCATCGCCAGCATTTGCAGGCCGAGCGAGGCCGCCACAAAATATTCGCCGCGCACGCGCAGGGCCGGCAAGGCCAGCGCGAGGGAAATCAGCGCCGACACGCCCATGCCGGCGGCGGTCGAGAGCAGGAAGCCCGCGCCAAATTTCATCGCCACCAGCGTCGCGGTGTAAGCGCCAATGCCGAAAAACACCGCGTGTGCCATCGAGAAAATGCCGGCGTAGCCCAACACAAAGTTGAGCGTCTCCGCGAGGATCGCGTTGATCGTAATCAGCACCGCGAGGTTGGTCAGGTATTCAAACATTTCGCGCCCTCATTTGGCACCCTCATTTCGATCCCTCATTTCGCACCTATGGGCCGCCCCATAAATCCCGCCGGCCGGAAAATGATGAACACGAACAGAATCACAAACGTCACCGCCTCGCTCCACTGCGGGTCGAGCTTCCACACCGCGAGGCTCTCGGCCAAACCGAGCAGCATGCCGCCATAGGCTGCGCCCTTCAACGAGCCAATCCCGCCGACGATGGTGGCCGCAATGCTGATGAGCATGATGTGCGCGCCGATGCCGGGGTTGATGCCTTGCGACATCGCGGTGAGCGCTGCGGCCGGCACCACCAGCGCCGAACCCAAGCCAAACGCCACTTGCGCCAGACGTGACGGTTCCAGCCCGAAGATGCGCACCAGATCCGGGTTGTCCGACAGCGCGCGCAGGCCAGTGCCCACCTGCGTGCGCGACAGAAATAAATTGAGGCCAAGGAACAGCGCCAGCGCCACACCAATCGCCACCCCGGCAATCGGTGCCACAAACAAGCCGGGCGCAATTTCAACCGCACGCGACAACTCCACCGTCACGGTCTCGAAGCCGCGCCCGAACACGGTACCGACCAGGTTTTGCACAATGATCTGCATGCCGAATGAGGCGATGAAGACGGTGAAAAACGCGCCTTCATGGCGCTGGATCGGCCGGTAAATGCAGCGCTCCATGAACACGCCAAAGGCCACCACCACCGCCACCGCTAGCAGCACCCCGCCCACCCAATGCCACTTGAGCGTGGCAACGCTCCACCAAAACAAATAGCCCGCGAGCGTGAACGCTGCGCCGTGCGCGACATGAAACACCTTGGTCGAGCCGAAGATGAGCGCGAAGCCGACCGCCGTGAGCGCGTAAATCGCACCCAACTGCAGGCCGTTGATAAGAAGTTGTAAGAGCAGCATGAACGCTTGCTGCGGGAGGCGGGCGCGTTGTCAGCGCGGCGTCAACGTGTCTCAGAAACCTGCGTTACCGCTGGCCACCCGCGCGTCACCGTGAACTTCTCGTCAACAACTTATCAACTACGTGTCAACAACTTCCGGTAACTCGCGGGGCCTCGATACTTCTGAGCGCCGCTGGCGCGCACCGTGCGGTGCGCCCTTCCCCGCAGACGGCGGATCTTATTTAGGCGCAGTCAGATTGCTCTTGACCGTCTTGCCCACGCCGCCATCGATCTCGTTGATCTGCAGCGGCATCGACACTGTGCCGTTCGGCAAAAACTGCATCTTGCCGCCGACCACATCAAAGCTGGCCATCGTCTTGCGCTGCTTCAACAGGTTCTCGCCAGTGATCGGCTGGCCGGCTTTTTCGAGCGCTTGCGCCAGCTTCACAAACACCATCACCGCGTTGTAATAGTTGGCCACATAGGCGCTCGGGTCTTTGCCCTTTTCCGCTTTCCAGTCGGCCATCAGACGCTTGCTCACCGGGTCGCCGTCCCAGTTGATGGCTTGGGTCGGGAACAGTGCGCCGCGGGCTTCCGGCAACTGCGTGATGGTCGGGGCCGAGAACGACGAGTAACTCACCAGTTGCTGCTTGACGCCGTTGTCGCGCAACTGCTTGACAATCTGCGCCTGCTGCGCGCCGAACGAGGCGATAAACACCACATCGGGGTTCGCTTCGCGCACCTTGGCGGCCACGCCGGAGAACTGCTGCGACGCGCGCGGGATTTGCAGGGTGCTGACCATGGTGCCGCCGTTCTTGGGCACATGCATGTCGAGTTCTTTTTTGATCGCCTCGCCAGCCGGGTCGTCCACATACAGCAGCGCGACTTTTTTCCAGCCGCGCTCTTTAACGAGATACGGCGCGAACACCTGCACTTCGAGATTGACCAGCGGAATCACGTTCCAAAAATAATCGCCCAACTCCGCAAGATCAGGCCCGATGCCGCCACCGTTCACCGTCACCACCTTGGCCTTGTCACCCACCGGCGCAATCGCCTTCGACACACCGGTAAAGGCGGACAGCACATACGGCACTTTCTCCACGCTCACCAGTTTGTTCATCGCCACCACCCCGCCCTGCGGCGTGGCCTGGCTGTCTTCAATCACCATCACCAGTTTTTTCGACAGCATCTTGTCGGCATTGGCATGCTTGACCGCCATCGCCGCCGCGCTGGAGAACAAATCACCGTATTCGGAGTTCGGCCCGCTCATCGGCAGGTTGGCACCGAAGCGAATGTCTTGCGCCTGGGCCGGTGCGGCGCTGATGACGCAGGCGGCCAATACACTCAACAGCGTACCCGGCAGCGTGCGTGAAGGCGCGCCCAAAAGTTGTTGCAGTTTCATCGTCGTGTCCCCTCGTGTGGTGTGGCGCGCCATGTGCGCCGTTGCTGGGGCGCAGCCGCGTGTGCGGTACGTGCGCCTTGGTCAATCTGCGGCTGATTGTATACGCCGGATCAGAGGGGCGGCGCGTTGCGGTGCAGCAGAAAATGCGGCAGCACCCCAGCAAAGTATCCGCAGTGCGCAAGTAATGCGGGGCGGCACACAATATGAAAACCCGCTTATTGCATCGGCCTGCAAACGTTGGTGCAAGCCATTGTGCGACGAATACATCTCCACAACCCGTTCCTGGAGCCATTCTTCGGTCAATGGCACTTTGTCCTTTCGGAGCATGCTGCATGGTGTGACGATTCAAAGCGTGTTGCGCTCTGGTATATGCTTGCCGCCGAATTGAAACTGCATCACACCGCGCAACACCGCTCAGCACACAACAAAGGAGACTCCACATGCATCGCGCCCGGCTCATCCGCACCTCCCTCTGCGCCGCCTTGCTCACACTCGGCGTGCATGCCGCCGCGCAAGACACCACCAAGCCCGAGGCGCGCAACATGCGCCTGGTGGGCTACAGCGATTTGCAGGCGCGCACCGCCTACCAGCCGGTGATTCAAAAACAGGGCGACCGCTGGATTGCCTATGTGGGTCATCACGGCGACAACAAACGCAATCCGCTCAATGGCGCGATGGAGCACAACGGCACCTCGATCCTCGATGTGACTGACCCGAAAGCACCGAAGTACCTCACGCATATCCCCGGCGAAGAAGGCAAGGCCGAGCAGGGCGGCGCGCAGATGGTGCGCATCTGCCCCGGCGCGCAGTTGCCCAAGGGCGACAAATCGAAGTTCTACATGCTGCGCGTGTTTGGCAATCAGGCGCACGAAATGTGGGACGTGACCGACCCGGCCAAGCCGGCGCTGATGAACACCATCGTCAAGGGTTTGAAGGGCACGCACAAAAATTTTTGGGAGTGCGACACCGGCATTGCTTACCTGGTGTCGGGCCATCCGCAATGGCGCACCAACCGCATGACGCAGATTTACGATTTGTCGGACCCGGCCAAACCGGTATTCATCCGCGACTTCGGCCTCGTCGGCCAGCAGCCCGGTGCAGGCGGGCCTACGCCGATTTCGCTGCACGGGCCGATCTCGTCGGGTGTCAAGGGCAACCGCGTGTACTTCGGTTACGGCACCAACACCGAGGGTGTGCTGCAAATTGTGGATCGCGAAAAATTGCTCAAGGGCGCAGCGGAGCCAACACCGGAGAATCTGCTGGCACCACAAATCGCGCGGCTTGATCTGCCGCCGATGCATGGCGCGCACACGGTGTTTCCGCTGCCGGGAATGGACTTGCCCGAGTTCTCCAAAAACCTGCTCGGCAAGACGCGCGACTTCATCGTCGTCACCGACGAGGCGATTCAGAAGGAATGCCTTGAGGGACGGCAGATGGTGTGGTTTGTGGATGTGACCACCGAGACCAAACCGTTCGGTGTGGCAAGCTGGACCGTGCCCGAGAAGAGCGGCAACTTCTGCACGCGCGGCGGGCGCTTTGGCACACACTCGTCGAACGAGAGCACAGCAGCAGTGTTTTACAAACGCGTCATGTTCTTCTCGCACTTCAATGCCGGCGTGCGCGCGCTCGATGTGCGCGACCCGTTCAATCCGAAAGAGATCGCGTACTACATCCCCGGCATGACCAAAGACACCGTGGTGCTGGAGACGCCAGTGGCGATGCAAGGCAAGCTGCCGTTCACGGAAGCATCGAAGAAGCGCGTGATCCAGACCAACAATGTGGAAGTCGATGAGCGCGGCTACATCTACATCGTTGACCGCGCCAACACTGGCATGCATATTCTGGAACTGGCTGGCCCGGCGCGCGACATTGCTGATTGGAAAGCGGCGGTGAAGTAAGTGGTCGGTGGTGAGCGGCGAGCGGCAAGTGCAGGGCGGGGGCACACGATGACGCTGCACGCCGCGCCGCGGCTGGCCCGCTGCGCTTTGATGTGTGCCGTGCTTGCAGGCGCGTCCGTCGCATGGCCCGCTGGTGCCGCCGAGAGGACGTTTGATCTCACCGTGACCAATGGCGTGCTGCCCGCCGCACAGCGCAGCATACGGGTGGAGAAAGGCGACCGGCTGCGCTGGCGCATCGTCAGCGATGTGCCGGGCGAGCTGCATCTGCACGCGTATCGCGTCGAGGCCAAGCTGGTTGCGGGTGTGCCGGCCGAACTCACGTTCACCGCGCATGCGACCGGGCGCTTCCGGGTTGAGTGGCATGGCGTGGCGGACAGAGCGGTGAGCGGAACCGCCCCTCGCGCCAGCACCCATCATCACGCGCCGCCGCTTGCCACGCTTGAGGTGCGCCCGAAGTGATGCCGGTGTTGCGGCGATGGTTGAGTTCTTCACCTGGCACACGCGCCGCACTCACGCTGCTGGCTGGTGCGGTTGTTCCGCTGCGCGCCGCCGCCCACGGTTTTGATGAACGCTACGACCTGCCCGCGCCGCTTGGCTATTTCGTGGCCGGGGCCGCGCTGACGGTTGCGTTGACGTTCGTTATCGCTACGCTGTTTATGCGGCGCGGGCCTGACGCGGCCGCTGACGGCGGTGCCGCCGGCGACCGTGCCCCCCGTGACGCGTCCGCTGCTGACGGCACGCCAAGCGATGCACCAAGCGACCGGTCGATTGCGTTCGGCCCGGCGCTGCCGGTGTTGCGGCTGCTGTGCCGCGCACTCGGGTTGATGACGTTCGCCGTGGTGCTGGGCGCGGCGCTGTGGGGCACTGCCGACCCGCTGATGAATCTCGCGCCGACGCTGGTATGGATCATCTGGTGGATCGGCTTGTCACTCGTGGTGGCGTGCATCGGCAACGTATGGCCGGTGCTCGACCCGTGGCGCACCTTGTTTGATCTGCTCGATACGGCTGCGCGCCGTCTGGGGCGCACGCACGGCATGGCGCTCCACCTGCCGTGGCCGCACGCGCTGGGCGCGTGGCCCGCCGTGGCGCTGCTGTTGCTGTGGAGCGGGCTTGAGGTGGTTTACCCCATCGCCACGGTACCGTACCGCTTGGGCTGCGCGGCGCTGCTCTGGTCTGCGCTCACGCTCACCGGCATGCTGTGCTTCGGGCGCGAGGTGTGGCAGCGTCACGGTGATGTGTTCGCGATTTATTTCGACACGCTTGGGCGTATCGCGCCGTTGGCGCGCGGCGCAACGGCGCACACGCTCACGCTGCGTGTGCCGGGCGCAGCACTGACCGGCGCGGATCACTCACTTGCCGTCAACTCACCTCGCCGTACAGTTGAGACAGACATGGGTGAGACCAACCCGGCCGGCATGAGCGGCTTCATCATTGCCATGCTCTCGACCGTGTTGTTTGATGGCCTGCACGGCGGGCAGGCGTGGCTGCTGCTCGAACGAGGCCTGCAGCGCAGCGTGCCGCAGTGGATCGATGTCAACGGCTATTTTGCCGGCACGGTGGGGCTGATAAGTGTGTGGTTGATTTTTTTCGTGGCGTATCAACTCACCTGTGCGGTGACGGCACGCACGGTGCAGGCGGCACCCACTGCGTCCGCTGTGCCCACTGCGTCCGCTGTGCCCACTGCGCCCGCAGTACCCACGGTGCCTGCAACACCGTGGACACAACACTTCGCCTTCACGCTGGTGCCGATTGCGGTGGCCTACAACATCGCGCACAATTTTTCGGCGCTGCTGATTCAAGGGCAGAACGCGCTGGCGCTGATTTCCGACCCGTTCGGCTGGCGCTGGAATTTGTTTGGCAC
>JANOYK010000245.1:0-7638 GCA_031428855.1 Burkholderiales bacterium
GCAGCGCATCCGCCTGCGCGACGTGTTGCGCTTTAACCTGCAAAGTGTCCGGGCATACTTGTTGAAAGAGGAGTTCCGGCAATTCTGGGATTACACCTCGCCGGTCTGGGCCGCCAAATTTCTCGATCAGTGGTGTACCAAGGCCATGCGCTCGCGCATCGATCCGCTCAAGCAGTTCGTTAAAACCGTGCGCAATCACCGTGAACTCCTGCTCAACTACTTTCGCGCTCAAAAGGCTTTCTCCAGCGGTATCGTTGAGGGCCTTAACAACAAAGCTAAAGTCACTATGCGAAAAGCTTACGGCTATCGCACCTTTAAAGCCGTAGAACTCTCGCTTTGCCATGTACTTGGCAAACTACCCGGGCCAAAACTCGCCCACGATTTTTACTGACGAACCCAATGTATAAGGCCTGTCGGTTTTCGCCCTTTCGTTGCCACGCTGGAGTATCCGCGCGTCAAGGCGATGCACGGGCGCAACGCCCATGAGCACGGCGCGCACGGGCCTCACGGCGTTTTCAACATCAGTGTTGCTCGATGCCGCCGTCGACAACGTGACCATCAACAACCTGCTGCCCGGGCGCATCGACACGCCGCGCCAGCAGTTCATGGCCGAGCGCATGATGAAAGCGCAGAACATCGACATGGCCAAGGCGCGCCGCCACATCACCGAGACCGCAGCGGCCAAACGCTTCGGCTTACCGGGTGAATTTGGCGATGCCTGCGCCTACCAGTGCAGTGCGCAGGCCGGCTTTATCTCGGGGCAAAACCTGCAGCTCGATGGTGGCTCATACCACGGCCTGATCTGAAGAGTGGCTGCAGGAGCCATTGACACGGCATATATGTGCATTTAACGACGAAGTGCGACAGGTGTTTTGTTAAAGAGTACCTCATGCGGAGTGAGATACCCGAGACACTTGCGAGGGCGGTGATTGAGCCTCGATTCGATGCGGCGCAGCTGCTTGGCAGAAACGGCTTGCAGGTTGGTGCTGCGCGGGATGTACTGGCGGATCAGCCCATTGGTGTTCTCGTTTGTACCGCGCTGCCCTGGGTTGGCCGGATCGGCGAAGTAAATGTCGCAATCCAAGCCGGAGGCCATCGACTCGTAAGCCGCGAATTCGGAGCCGTTGTCGAAGGTGATCGACCGGCATGGAAGTGGCCGCAAGGCCTTGACGATGACCTTGGCATAGACCGCCGCCCAGGCCGGTGTGGGGTGGCCGATCAGCACGTAGCGGCTGGCACGCTCGACCAAGGTGGACAGCCGGTGATTGCGCGGTTTGGCAAACATGCTGTCACCCTCCCAGTGACCGAGAGAGCGACGCAGCCGCACCGAGCCGGGGCGGGTATGGATGCTCGGCCGATCGGCCGGCAGGCCACCGCCGCGCTTGTGGCCATCCACATGCTTGCGGCGCGGGATGTGGCGTAAATGCGCTTTCAAATTACGCCCTCGCTCGCGCCGGATGAAAGCATAGATGGCAGTGGCGCTCACACTCGACCGTCCCAACCGCTTGAGCCGCCCGCTGATTTGCTCCGGCGACCAGTCGCGCCGCAGATGGGCGCACACGGTGCGCCACACTGCGGCCGGCTTGGTGCGGCAGTTGCGGGCACTGCGCTCGGCGCAGCGCAGTCCTCGCAGGTACGCAAGGCGCGCCTCGTAATCCCCGCATCGGTTCCTTCCTCGCCGCTTCTCTCGATACACCGTCGAGCGATGAATCTTCAATTCGCTTGCAATGAAGGAAGCCGTTTCTCCCGCTCCCAGCATTTGCTCGATCTGATACCGTTGCTTCCAGGTGAGGTGCGCGTAGCTTCTCATGGTGCTCTCCTTGTCGACTTCGAACATCGAAAAGGGTACACCCGCGCGCATCCTCACCCCATTCATTCCAAGGATGTCGCACTTCGTCATTTAATTCGCGTATACCGATGCAGATCCGCTCCTATAGCCATTCTTAAGGCAGATGCCTGTCGAAATTTCCCAAAGCTCAGGAAGGCGCCGGTCGAAAGTTTCTAAGCTGCAGCTACCGCTGCGAACTGCGGCACTGTCGTCGCCATGGTTGGGGGGCGCGCAGCGTGTTCCGCATCGATGCGTTGTTGCAGCACGCGCCGGAAATGCGCCAGCGGCGCATCCGAGACGATGCCGTTCATCCTGAAGTCGGGGTCGGCGTCGAGCATTTCCTGCTGACCTTCGATGATGAACTTGTCTTCCAGAAAACCTTCGACCATGCTGTCGTGCAGTGACAGGGCGATGTTCGGGTCGTTGAGGCCGTAGTCGTGCAGGTAGTTCCAGAAAAAATGCGTACTGCCGCGTGTCTCGGGGGTGAAAAACTGGCAGTTGCGGTATTGCTTCGCGCCGGCGAAGTTGCCGCTTTCGGCACCACCGCCGGCGGGCGAGAACAGCGTCTCCAGAAAAAACACGCCGGGCACGAACATGCGGCCGACGTTGCGCCGGTCGAGCGGCGCATCGTTGCGCACCACGCGGCGGTGAAACGGCGGTGGCGCTGCATTCATGCTCCAGCGTTCGACACGAAAGCCGTCGTCGAGGCGCTCGACCGCTACCGGCTTGGTCTTGAAGGCATAGTCCTCCGAGCCGCCCAGCGTGTGGGTGTGCACAAAGGCGAGGTGCGCAAAGTCGGACAGGTTATCGACGATCAGCCGGTAGTCGGCGTCGTAGTGCATGTAGTCGGCCATGCCGCGCCAGGCCGGGTCGCGCAGGTAGGGGATGTCGATGATGATGGCGGGATCAGCCTTGGCGGCCTCACCCATCCAGATCCAGACCAGATGGTCGCGTTCTACCACCGGGTAGGCGCGCACGCCCAGCTTGGGCGGCACCTTGTCCTGCCCGGGAATCTGGATGCACTTGCCGCTGGCGTCGAACTTGAGGCCGTGATACATGCAGCGCACACAATCACCTTCACGCCGGCCGTTGGAGAGTTTGGCGCCGCGATGGCAGCAGCGATTGTCCAGCGCCACGACGGCGCCGCTATCGCCCTTGTAGAGCAGGACCGGTTCTTCGAGGAGGGTGCGTGCCAGCAGCTTGCCGTCGATCAACTCGTGGTCCCACGCGGCGACGTACCAGCAGTCTCGCAGGAAATTATCGTATTTGGCCATGGTGTAGCTCCCGGATGATCGTATTGCCGCGCGTCAGTCCTCGCGTATTTTGCGCTCGCGGATGATTTCCGCATAGCGCTTCAAGTCCTGCTGGGTTTGCGCGCCGAACGCAGCCGGCGATTGTGCGGAGGGCTCGGCGCCGATGGCGCGCACCTGTGCCTGCACGGCGGGAGTCGCGAGCAGCCGGTTGATCTCGGTGTTGAGCCGCGCCACGATTTCCAGCGACGTGGCGGCGGGCGCGAAGATGCCGTGCGTGGTGCCGGCGTCAAACCCGGCGAGACCGGATTCGGCGAGCGTCGGCACATCCGGAAAGCTTGCCGAGCGCTGCAGGCTGCCCACCGCCAGCATGCGCAAACGGCCCGAGCGCACGTGGGCGAAGGCAATGCCGGGATCGAAGTAATAGTCGGTCTGGCCGGCCAGCAGGTCTTGCAGCGCCGGCGCCGCGCCCCGATATGGCACATGCACCGCAAACAGGCCGGCCTGGCTCTTGAGCATTTCACCGGCGATATGCAAGCCCGTGCCGCTGCCAGCGGACCCGTAGCTGAGCTTACCGGGACGGGCCTTGACGTAGGCGAGAAACTCGCCGATGTTTTTGGGCGGCAAGTCGGCGCGTTGCACGAGAAACAGCGCGATACGGGCGACCGATGCCACCGGCACCAGGTCTTTTGCAGCATCAAAAGGCATTTTCGACAAGGCCGGCGAGATCGACATGGTGCTGCCCGCCGTCATCAGAAAGGTATAACCGTCGGGCACACTTTTCGCTACCGCATCGGCGCCGATCATCCCGCTGGCACCCGAGCGGTTTTCCACGATCACGCTTTGGCCAAGCGCCTTTTCCAGTTGCGGTGCAAGGATGCGCACCAGTACGTCCGGTGAACTGCCGGGGGGAAAATTGACGATCATGCGCACCTGCCTGACCGGCCACGCCGATGCAGCCGCCTGCGCGTGCGCGCTGGGAACCACGGCCAGCGCCAGGGCCGGCAACAGTGCCCCGAGCCAGGATGCGATGCGCAGCTTCCGGTTTTGCAATGTCATTTCAACCTCCTGTGCGATAACAGCGTAAACCGGTGCAGTGATGCCGGCTTCATGCTTCCACCGGCAGGCCGGTGAAGTTTTCCGAGAATGACCGCCTGCCCGCCGCCGTACCGGTCATGTAGTCAAGGTTGGCGCGGTTCACGTTGCGCGCGAAGCTGCTGTCCTCCTTGAACCGGTGCACCATCGTACACAAGGAGGAGGAGAACCGGTGCACCAGCCACATGCGGCGCAGGCAAATTTCCGAATAGCGCTCCAGCCCCGCAGCATCGCCACCATTGTAGTAGCGGTCAAGTGCGGTGCCGAGCACCTTGACGTCCGCGAGCGCGGCATTGAGGCCCTTCGCGCCGGTGGGCGGCACGATGTGCGCGGCGTCGCCGGCGAAGAACAGTTGGCCGTAGCGCATCGGTTCGATCTGGAAGCTGCGCATTGCCGTCACGCTTTTTTGCGTGATGCGCCCCTCGTTGAGCGGCGGCATGCCCGGCACGTCGAGCCGCTCGTGCAGTTCGCGCCAGATGCGTTCGTCCGGCCAGTTGCCCGCCTCGTCATCGGGTTCGCATTGCAGATACAGCCGCGTCACGGCCGGTGAACGGATGCTCATCATCGCGAATCCGTTGGTGTGGCAGCCCCAGGTGACGTCAGGCGCGGCAGGGGCCGCGTCGGCCAGGATGCCGAGCCAGCCGAAGGGATATACGCATTCGTGAATGCGCAGCGCGCCTGCAGGCACCGCTGCACGGGAAACACCGCGAAAACCGTCGCACGCGGCGACGAACTCGCAATCGAGCGTGCCCGCTGCGCCGTCCTGTTCGAAGCGTACGCGCGGGCGCGGGCCGTTGACGTCCTCGATGGCTTGGGCAGCGGCACCGAAGCGGATGCCGGCGCCGGCCGCATCATGCGCGCGCAGCAGATCGGCCACCACTTCATGTTGCGGATAGACCATCACCGTGCGGCCGCCGCTCGCAGCGGCAAAATCGATCCGGTGCGCCGCGCCGTCAAAGCGAAAATCGATGCCGGTTTGCGGCATGCCCTGAACGCGCATGCGCGCATCCAGACCCATCTCGCTCAGAAATTCGACCGTACCGTGTTCGAGCACGCCGGCACGCAGGCGATCCTGCACATGTTCGCAGCTGCGGCTTTCCAGCACGATCGAGTCAACGCCGGCGCGGCGCAGCATGTGGGCCAGCATCAGCCCGGCCGGGCCGGCGCCGATGATGGCGACTTGGGTAGTCAGGCGCATGCAGCGCTCCCCGCCGGCCGTAGTGCGTTGCCCGGGCGGCGGCTCATTGGATAACCTCCGCGCTGCGCGCTGCGGTATTCGCCTTGGGAGCGGCCCGGTGGCTCATGCCGGCTCCAGCGCGATCAGGCCTATGCCGGTGGTCATCGGCGCGTAATAGTGGCGATGCACGCGCCGCACTGCGGCCGGCATGGCGCCGCGCATCACCAGCCACATGATCAGCTCGATGCCCTCGACACCGAACTTCTCCATCAACATCTGATGGCTCCAGCCGGTCAGGCTCCCGGGATCGCTTTCGAGGCGGTTGAGAAAATCGAGGTCGTGATCAGGCTGCATGTCGCCAAAGGCCGAGCCGGTGAGCTGGTGCGACATGCCGCCGGTACCGATCACCACGACATTGAGATCCGGTGCGAATGCCGCCACCGCGCGGCCGATCGCCTGACCGAGCCGGTAGCAGCGCCGCGCCGTGGGCAGCGGATGCTGCAGCACGTTGACCTGCAGCGGCACCGACGCCACCGGCCAGCCGTCCCGATAGTCGAAGCACAGGTGCATCGGCACCAGGAAGCCGTGCTCCACCTTCAGCTCCTGGCACACTGTGAGGTCAAATTCGTCGTACACCAGTGATTCGCACAGATGTTGCGAGAACGCCAGATGCCCCGGCACGGGCGGCAGCGGGCGCACGCCGAATCCTTCGTCGGCAATCGCATAACATTCTGCGGCGCCGACCGCGAAGGTCGGGTATTTATCGAAGAAAAATTCGGTCGCATGGTCGTTGTAGACCACGATGGCGATATCGGGCTTGAGGCGCGCCAGCCATTCGCGCACCGGCACATAGGCGTCGAACAGCGGCTTCCACGCGGGGGACTCGTGCTTGCCGCGATCGTGTGCGCCGCCGATCGAGGGCACGTGCGAACTGGCGATGCCGCCGACGATGCGCGCCATGTCAGACCGCTCCGCTGTCGTTGCGCGAGGCGAGAAACTGCTCGTAGCTTTCGCCGCGCATCCGCGCGCCCATCCGGTACAGGCCATTGCCGGTGGCAACGCCGAGCTTGATCAGGTAGTAGATGTTGGCGCCGGCTGCCAGCATGCCGTTGAAGTCGCGTGCGCGAATCAGCGCCAGCTCGGTTTCGGTGAGACCGAAGCGCGCCAGGAACGTCGCCTCGTCCGCGCGGAACGCGGCGCGGCCGGCTTCGTCATTGAGCGCATGGCACATGCGATTGAGGCGCAAGCCGCGATGCGACAGGGCAAGGTCGAAGACGTGCGAGTCGCCGAGCTTGCGTGACGGGGAAAGCTGGTTCGCTTGCATGTGGATCCTGGTTGGGCGCCGCCAGGGGCGGCGTGAATGGAACCGTAGTGTATGTCCGGAACCGGCAGTTGATCTATACAATCATTTACCGGCCCCTCCGGCATCGCCATGTCGTTTGAAAAACCCGAATCCGTCCATGACCTGCTGAACTTCCGGCTCGCACGCCTGCATGCGAGCAGCGGGGCGCTGGTGATCCGCCTCTGCGAAGGACGCTACGGCATCACGCGGCGCGAATGGCGCCTGATCGCGATTCTCGCGGTGCAGGGTGCGCTGTCGCCCTCGGCACTGGCCGAACAGGCCCACATCGACCGTGCACGCACCTCACGCGTCATCACCATGCTGTGCGGCAAGCAGTTGGCGGTGCGCAGCCCCGTGCCGGGTGATCACCGGCGCGCGCGGATCGCACTGACGGACGAGGGGCACCGCCTGTACCAGGAACTGTTTCCGCAATCAGCCGCTCTCAGTGCGCGCCTACTGGGCACGCTGACGCCGGCGCAGCGCAGGGAGCTCGATCGGAGCCTCACCGCGCTGACCGATGCCGCCGAAAACTTGGCGCGCAATTACCCCCTGGATGCCAAGGCGGACCGCCGCCATGGCGGCAGCCGGCGTGTGCAGCGAAAAGGCTGAAGCGCGGCCTGTGGTGCGGCCTGTGGTGCGGCCGCCAACGGCCTCATGTTGTGGGGCTCGTTGGGGGAATCAGTGGGTACATTTCGGTGATTTTGAAGCTGCTGGCCGATTGAGGAATCGATAGAGTTTTCGGCAGGTAGCATCAAGGGCCTTCTGTTCTGACTCTGATATACGCGGCCAGAGCAGGGGGCCACCATCTTCCTCAATCATGTCGCGAATCAGGACATCGATGGACAATCGCATGAGAGCGGGATCACCGTGACGGCACTGAATCATTGCACCGCCCGCCTGCCACAGGTTGAGGCGGTCGCGGTTGAAAGTGGTCTTTGACACCTTG
>JANOYK010000246.1:0-23905 GCA_031428855.1 Burkholderiales bacterium
CCACGTTTAGGCACCAGGCCACAGGCTATCCACGGGGCTGCACATTGACCCAATGCGCAGCCCCGTTTGTTTGTAATGATCCCTTCATCTCATTTTGAGCTTCTCGGCGTTGCACCGGCATTCAACATTGATGCCGTGCAACTTGACGAGGCGTACCGCGCCCTGCAATTACGCGTGCATCCGGACAAGTTTGCCACTGCTTCCAGTGCGGACCGCCGCGCAGCGATGCAGTGGGCGGTGCGCGCCAACGAGGCTTACACCACACTCAAAGACCCGCTCAAGCGCGCGGTGCATTTGCTTGAACTGCGCGGCGTTGATCTGGGTGCGGAGAACAATACGGCGATGGAGCCGGCCTTTTTGATGGCGCAGATGGAGTGGCGTGAAGCGGTGGAGGATGCACGTGATGCGAAGAATGTAGATGCGCTCGACCGTTTGCTGGAAAATCTACGCGATGAAAAGAAGGTGCGTTACGGCAAGCTCGGCGCATGGCTTGATTCGAACGCCGACAAACCCGCCGCCGAAGCAGTGCGTCAATTGATGTTTCTCGAAAAAGTACAAAGCGATATCGGCGACAGCATCGCTGCGCTGGAGGATGCCTGACATGGCATTGCTGCAAATTTCCGAACCTGGTCTCTCGACCGCACCGCACGAGCACCGTCTCGTGGTCGGCATTGATCTGGGCACTACCAACTCGCTCGTGGCCGCTGTCATGAGCGGCGTGGCGCGGGTGCTACCTGACCATCAGGGCCGGCCGTTGCTGCCGTCGGTGGTGCGTTACGACGCCAGAGGTGTCAACGCGGTGGGCCACGCTGCTGCGGCGCAGGCGGTGATGGACCCGGCCAATACCATCGTCTCGGTCAAGCGTTTCATGGGACGCGGTCTCGCCGATATCCGCAAAGCCTCGGGCGGCTCGGAAGATGCGCGCCTGCCTTACGATTTCGTTGATGCACCGGGCATGGTGAAGATACGCACGCGCGCGGGCGAGAAAAGCCCGGTGGAAGTGTCGGCCGACATTCTCGAATCGCTCAAGATGCGCGCAGAAGAAGCATTGGGCGACAAGCTGACCGGCGCGGTGATTACGGTGCCGGCTTATTTTGACGACGCGCAGCGCCAGGCCACCAAAGACGCGGCGCAACTGGCGGGGCTTGAAGTGTTGCGCCTCATCAATGAACCGACCGCTGCGGCGATTGCCTATGGCCTGGATAACGCGGCTGAAGGCATTTACGCAGTCTATGACCTCGGCGGCGGCACCTTTGATATTTCGATTCTCAAACTTACCAAGGGTGTGTTTGAGGTGATGTCCACCGGTGGTGATTCCGCGCTGGGCGGGGATGATTTTGATGCCGCGTTGGCGGAATGGGCAGCCCGAGAGGCGCACCTGGTGCGCATCGCAGGGGCGATGCGCCGGAAACTGTTGGTGGAAGCGCGTTTCGCCAAGGAGCGCCTGACAGAACACGATGCCACCTTTTTTAACGTGCCGCGCGACGATGGTCATGTGGTGGCGCTGCATCTGACGCGCAAAATGTTTGAAGCGCTGACCGAGCACCAGCTTAAAAAAACCTTGGTGGCGACGCGCAAGGCCTTGCGTGATGCTGGCTTGAGCGCGGCTGGGGTAAAGGGCGCTGTGCTGGTAGGCGGCTCAACCCGCATGCCGCAGGTTTACGCTGCCGTGAAGCAACTATTCGGCAAAGAGCCGCTGACCAATCTCAACCCGGACGAAGTGGTGGCGCTCGGTGCGGCGATGCAGGCGAACTTGCTCGCGGGCCATCACGCCGAAGGCGAAGAATGGCTGCTGCTCGACGTGATTCCGCTCTCGCTTGGGCTGGAGACGATGGGCGGCCTGGCCGAGCGCGTGATCCCGCGCAATTCGACCATTCCGGTGGCGAAGGCGCAGGAGTTCACCACCTTCAAGGATGGCCAGACCGCGATGGCGATACACGTGGTGCAGGGCGAGCGCGACCTGGTGTCTGACTGCCGCTCGCTGGCGCGCTTTGAATTGCGCGGCATTCCGCCGATGGTGGCGGGGGCTGCGCGGATTCGCGTTACGTTTCAGGTCGATGCCGATGGTTTGCTGTCGGTGTCGGCCGAGGAGCAGACCTCGGGTGTGAAAGCCGAGATTGCGGTCAAGCCGTCTTACGGGCTGGGCGATGACGAAATCGCGCGCATGCTGCGCGAGTCGTTCGACCGCGCCGGCGATGACATCAAGGCGCGTGCCTTGCGTGAACAGCAGGTGGAAGCAGATCAGATGCTGGGTGCGATTGATGCGGCGCTCGCGGTGGATGCGGCGCTGCTATCAACCGATGAGCGCGCCGCGCTTGACGCGCTCTGCATCAAGCTGCGCGCTACCGCAGGCGGCACCGATCATCTCGCCATCAAGGCCGCGATTGAGTTACTGAACAAAGGCAGCGAAGAATTCGCCGCGCGGCGTATGGATCGCTCGATCCGCAATGCGCTCGCGGGCCGCACGCTTGAATCGATCGACGTGAGCGACCTTAGTAAACCCGGCACCGCTGCGTCACCGGCTTCTACGCCTGTCTCTACGCCCGTTGCTACTCAGGCGGTTCTCCCTGCGGTGGCTTCCGCCGTTATTCCCGCCGCTACTCCCGCCGTTACGCCAATTTCCACGCCCGCAAAAAACTGAATCCATGCCGCAAATCGTAGTGCTCCCGCATGTGGAGTTGTGCCCCGACGGCACGGTGATCGACGCACCGGCCGGCATGTCGCTGTGCGATGCCTTGCTCGGCAACGATGTCGAAATCGAACACGCCTGTGAGAAATCCTGCGCCTGCACCACTTGCCATGTGGTGGTGCGAGAAGGTTTCAGTGCACTCGACCCATCGGACGAAAAAGAAGACGACCTGCTCGACAAGGCCTGGGGCCTGGAGCCGAACTCACGCTTGTCGTGTCAGGTGATTTTGAACAACCATGATCTGGTGATCGAGATACCGAAGTACACCATCAACATGGCGAAGGAGGGTAAACGATGAAATGGACTGACTCACGCGATATCGCCATTGCTTTGTGCGAGGCGCATCCGGATGTAGACCCGCTCACATTGCGCTTCACTGACCTGCATCAATGGGTGTGCGCGCTGCCGGGCTTTAGTGACGATCCGCATCGCTCCGGCGAGAAGATTCTCGAAGCGATCCAGATGATGTGGATTGACGAGGCGTCCTGACCTGGACGGGTAGGAGCGCGCTTGCGCGCGAGAGGTCTCTGCGCAGTCCGTCACCACGGTTCGCGCGCAAGCGCGCTCCTACTGGTTCTGCGCAAGTGTGGGCCGGTTCGTGCGTTTCATGCAAGCGCAATGCCGCTGCCGCCTTTGCGAAACATCGCCAGCGGGTTGCCTGACAGCAGCACCGCACCCGCGCCGATCATGAACGCGCCCGCCAGTGCCAGCGGTGCCGGGCGCTCACCGAGCAACACCACCGCCGCCAGAATCGTAAGCAGCGGCCCGCTGGCCCGCGCGAGCGGATACACCACCGACAAATCACCGGTGCGGTAGCCGCGATCCAAAAATACAAAGTAGGCGACGTGAATTGCCGCGCTGCCCAGCATCATCACAATGGCGAGCGCGTCGGGCCGGTAGCCGGTTTGCACGATGACGAATAGGGCCACCGGCAGATAAACGAGGCTTTCGATCCACGCCACCAGCCAGAAAAACGGAATGCCGCCGCCGGGGCTTTTTTTGAGAATCAGATTCCAGGTGGCGTGAAAAAAAGCTGCTGCTAGAATCAAGAGGAGGCCGGAGAGTGGCACTGGGAGCGGGTTTAGGCCGATGGCGGGGAGGGCTGCGCAGGCACAAAAACCAATCAGCGCAAGCAATAAGGGCAGCCCGCAGGCTGCCCTTATTGTTACACGCTGTGGTTACGCGCTGCGCAAGTTGATTGCCGCGCGGCTCCTTGCCGTCACCGCCGCGCTGTCATTGGCACGGCGGTGACAGAATCAAGAGTAGTTCGCGCTGATCGAACCACCTTCGACTTTGACGCGGTCGCCAGCGCGCCAGCTCGGTGCCGTCGCGCTCGGCAGCGCGCGCAGGCTGCCGTCTTCCATACGCACTTGCACTTCATACGACTTGGTGGTGCGCATGTTTTTCTCGACCTGATGGCCGGCGTAACCGCCGCCGATGGCACCGAGAATCGTCAGCGCATCGCGGCCACGGCCATTGCCGAATTGCTTGCCGACCACGGCACCGCCAATCGCGCCACCAGCCATGCCAAGGCCTGAGCCTTCGCCGGTTTTTTCGATTTCGCGGATGCTCTCCACCGTGCCGCAGGAATGGCACACTGGTTTGGCCGGTGTGTTTTGAGCGGTTTGCGGATAGGGCTGCTGACCGTAAGGCGATTGACCATAAGCGCCGGCATCGCTGCCAGAGGCCGACACTGCGACCGGATGGTTTGAGACTGACGACGCACTGGCGCTGGGTTCATTGATGCGGCGTGAGGCGGTGCGGACCACACGTGGCTTGGGTGCGCGTTCGGCTGCACGGTCCGCTGTGCGATCCACGGTGCGCTCAACGGCAGGTGTTTGTGCAACCGCTGGTGCGGCAGGTGCAGGCAGCGCTGGCACCATCGCGGCGGGAGCCACCAACGCCGGCTGCAATGCGCCAACGACACTCTGCGGCGCGTCAGCGCGCTTCACCGGCAACACGCCGGTGATGGCACCAATGCCTGCCAGCGACAGTGCAATGACCGAGACGGCCGCCGCTTTGTAGAGGGTGGGGATGACAGCTTGCGGGGCGGTTTGAATGACGTTTTCCATTTTGACTCTCCTTTGATGGGCGCTCGTTCAACAGCGCTGAGCGGATAACGTGCATTGTGGGCATGCAGACCACGACAAGCTGTGACCGTTTGTAATCGGATGTAACGGCTGTTACGCTTGTCACCAATTCGTCCGGAGTCGAGCCTATGCCTGCCATCTACCTTGCAGCGCTTGCTGTGATCTGCGCCAGCGTTACCGCGTCGGCGCAAGACATGCAATCCGAAAAAGCGCGCTTCCGTCTGGTCACGGTGGCCAGCGGGCTGGATCGCCCGTGGGCAATGGCGTTTTTGCCCGATCGCCGCATGCTGGTGACCGAAAAGCCGGGCCGCATGCGTTTGGTGGCGCGCGACGGCACGCTGTCCGCGCCGCTCGGCGGCGTGCCACCGGTGGCAGCGCAAGGGCAGGGCGGTTTGCTCGATGTCATCATGGATCGTGATTTCGCCGCCAATCGCACGATTTACTTTTGCTTTTCTGAACCGGGCGAGGGCGGTGCCGGCACAGCGGTGGCGCGGGCGCGCTTGACCGAGACCGCGCTCGACGACGTGCGCGTGATCTTCCGGCAGCAACCTAAAGTGTCAGGCGGGCTGCATTTCGGTTGCCGTATCGTCCTCTCACGTGAGGGTTTGCTCTACGTCACGCTTGGTGAGCGCTACCAGCGTGACCGTGCGCAAGACGTAGCGACGCATTTGGGCAAAGTCATTCGCATCCGGCCCGACGGCACGGTGCCGCTGGATAACCCGTTCGTCCATCGCAGCGGCGCGCTCAAAGAAATCTGGAGCTACGGCCTCCGCAATCCACAAGGCGCAGCGCTGCATCCGCAGACTGGCAAGCTGTGGCTGCACGAACACGGCGCGCGCGGTGGCGATGAAATCAACATTCCTGAGGCCGGCAAAAACTATGGCTGGCCAGTGATTACGCACGGCATCGACTACTCGGGCGCGCCAATCGGCATCGGCAAAGCCGCGCCCGGCATGGAACAGCCGCGCTACTTCTGGGTGCCGTCGATTGCGCCGTCAGGCATGGCGTTTTACAGCGGCGATGCATTTCCTCAATGGAAGGGCAATCTCTTCGTTGGCGCGCTCGCCGGGCAGCGTCTGGTGCGGCTTGAGCTTGACGGTGAAACCATCAAACACGAAGAGCGCCTGCTGGGTGAATTGGGTGAGCGGATACGCGATGTGCGCGCCGGGCCAGACGGGCTGCTCTATGTGTTGACCGACTCATCGAGCGGACGCATTTTGAGACTGGAGCCGGCCAGATAGGTGTACGCGCCAGTCTGTAGCGCCGGGAACAGTTGCGTGAAACCGTCAACTATTTGCGCTTCATGGCGGATCAGTACGTCGATGCCGGCCGCCAGATCAACCGGGCGCTTGAGCCGGGTGGCAATCCGTGCCAGCGTGCGTGCGCAATCCTCATGTGTGGCGCATGACGACAGCGCATCGTAGGTGCGCATACGGGCGGACACACTGCGCACCGATTCAGGCATGTCCGCTTCGGCACGGGCAAGGCTGGTGTAGATGTCCGAGTTAAATTGAACCCTCGACGCAGAGTGGAAGACATGCCATTCGCGCATCAGCGCATAGTCGAAAAACACATCGAACAAAATTCCGGCATAACGCCGAAGAGGCGCTCCCACCAAGGGTTTTAGGGCGGTTACCTCGGGCGATGAATCTACCAGCGCATCGATGCGGCGATGCAGGCGGATGCCCAGTTCGACGTGGCGAGTGAACGCACTCAGGTCGGTGCCGCGGCTGAAGTCAGCGATCAGCGTGCCGGCGCGCGCCTCGTCATCAGCCGGACACAGGAGGAAGTGGGCGAGATGATTCACGATGGCGCGGGTTCGCGCACGGGTTCGGACACAAGCGCGCTCCTACTCCTCGCGGCGCAGTTGCGGAAACAAAATCACGTCACGGATCGATGGCGCGTCCGTCAACAGCATCACCAAACGGTCAATGCCGATGCCTTCACCCGCCGTCGGCGGCAGGCCGTGTTCGAGGGCGCGAATGTAGTCGCGGTCTTTGAACATGGCTTCTTCATCGCCGGCTTCCTTGGCGGCGACTTGCGCGTCGAAGCGCGCTTCCTGGTCTTCCGGGTCATTCAACTCGGAGAAGCCGTTGGCGATTTCGCGCCCGGCGATGAAGAGCTCGAAGCGGTCAGTGCTGTCCGGGTTGTGGTCGTTGCGGCGGGCCAGCGGCGAGACTTCGGCCGGGTAGTCGATGATGAAGGTCGGGTTCCACAACTGCGCTTCGGCGGTTTCTTCAAAGAACGCGAGTTGCATGGAGCCGAGGCCCGGCGTGCCACGTGGCAAGGCGTTGCGTTTTTCCAGCCAGCCTTGCAGGAAGGTTTTATCGGTCAACTGCGCGTCGGTAAATTGCGGCGCGTATTTTTTGATGGCACCGGTGATAGTGAGGCGGTCGAATGGTTTGCCGAAGTCAATCTCTTTGCCCTGATACGGGAACACGGTGTTGCCGAGCACTTGCGTCGCGAGCGAGCGGAACATTTCTTCGGTGAGGTCCATCAGGTAGCGGTAGTCGCGATAGGCCTCGTAAAACTCCAACATGGTGAATTCAGGGTTGTGGCGGGTCGAGATGCCTTCGTTGCGGAAGTTGCGGTTGATCTCAAACACTTTCTCAAAGCCGCCCACCACCAGGCGCTTTAGATACAACTCGGGCGCGATGCGCAGGAACAACTCCATGTCGAGCGCGTTGTGATGGGTCTTGAACGGCTTGGCCGCCGCGCCGCCGGGGATCGAATGCATCATCGGTGTCTCGACTTCGAGGTAGCCCTTGCCGACCATGAAGGCGCGGATCGCGGTGACCACCTGCGAGCGCACCATGAAGGTCTTGCGCGACTCGTCGTTGGTGATGAGGTCAAGGTAGCGCTGGCGGTAGCGCACTTCCATGTCGGCCAGGCCGTGGAATTTTTCCGGCAGCGGGCGCAGTGATTTGGTGAGTAGACGCAGGGCAGTGCATTTGACCGACAGCTCACCCTTCATGGTTTTGAACAACACGCCGTGCGCGCCAACAATGTCGCCCAGGTCCCAGTGCTTGAAGGCTTCGTGAACGTCCTCACCGACGCCTTCGTTGTTGATGTAGAGCTGGATGCGTCCGGAGCCATCCTGAATCGTGGCGAAGCTGGCTTTGCCTTGCACGCGTTTGAGCATGATGCGGCCGGCCAATGCGACCTTGATTTGCTGGCCTTCGAGTTCTTCGCGCGTCGCCGCTTCGTGCGCGGCATGCAGGCTGGCTGCGTAGTCGGTGCGGTCGAAATCGTTTGGGAAAGCCACGCCGCCTTGTGTTTGGGCGATGGCGCGCAGCTTGGCGAGTTTCTCGCGGCGCTCGGCGATGATCTGGTTTTCGTTTGCTGCGGGAGCGGTGGCAGCAGTGGATGCGGCGGCAGCGTTGGCAACGGGTGAGGTGGGAGCGGTCATGTTGTTGCAGTTCCTGAAAGGTCGTCACGTGAAGAATGGCTCCCAGAGCCGTTCTTTATGAGGTTCTTGGCTAAGAATGGCTTCTGGAGCCGTTCTTAGGCTTGGTTCAAATTCCTTGTTTCAAACTCGCGCTGATGAAGAGATCGAGATCACCATCGAGAACCGCCTTGGTATTGCTGGTTTCAACATTGGTGCGCAGGTCTTTGATGCGCGACTGGTCGAGCACGTAGGAGCGGATCTGATGGCCCCAGCCGACATCGGTTTTCGAGGCTTCGAGGTTGTCCTGCTCGGCCTGGCGTTTGCGCAATTCGAGTTCATACAAGCGCGATTTCAGTTGTGCCATCGCCTCGGCGCGGTTGCGGTGCTGCGAGCGGTCGGCTTGGCACTGCACCACGATGTTGGTCGGAATGTGGGTGATGCGGATTGCTGAGTCGGTTTTGTTGATGTGCTGACCACCCGCGCCCGAAGCGCGGAAGGTGTCGATGCGCAAATCGGCCGGGTTTATCTCGACTTCAATCGAGTCGTCAACCTCGGGGTAGACGAACACGCTGGCGAACGAGGTGTGGCGGCCACCGGCCGAATCGAATGGTGATTTACGCACCAGCCGATGCACGCCGGTCTCGGTGCGCAGCATGCCGTAGGCGTAGTCGCCGGTGACTTTGATCGCGGCTGATTTCAGACCGGCGACCTCACCGGCCGACTCTTCCATGATCTCGGGCTTGAAGCCCTTGCGCTCGCAATAGCGCAGGTATTGACGCAGCAGCATCGAGGCCCAGTCTTGCGCTTCGGTGCCGCCCGCGCCGGCCTGAATGTCGATGAAGCAATTGTTGGCATCGACCGGGCCGGAGAACATGCGGCGGAATTCGAGGTCGGCGACGATGGCTTCGAGGTTGCCGACATCGGCTGCAACGGCTTGCAGGGTGTCGTCGTCATTTTCGGTTTTGCCGAGGTCAAACAACTCGCGCGAGTCGATCAGGCCTTGGGTTAATTTGCCAAGCGTGCCGACGGTGGCGTCGAGGGCTTTTTTCTCGCGGCCCATTTCCTGGGCGCGCTTGGGGTCGTTCCAGAGCGCCGGATCTTCGAGCGCGGAATCGACTTCAATCAGGCGGGCAGATTTGGTGTCGTAGTCAAAGATACCTCCGCAAGTCTTCGCTGCGGGCCTTGAGGTCCGCAAGCTTGGCAGAGAGGGCGTTGAGTTGTTCGGCTTCCATGATGATTCACTGATTTTTTCGAAGGGCGGATTATACCGGTGGCTCTCGCATTTTCCGGTGTTTCCCTGCTGTTTCCCTACTGTTTCCCCTCTGTATCAGTCTCGTGCGGGCGTGGCACAGCGGCGGCCGGATCAGCGCCAACAAGCAGCGATCGCCGCTCTACGCTGCCTCCCATGCTTCGACATAGAGGCCGACCTTGGCCATGCCATTGAATTCGTCGATACCGAGACGAAACGCAATGCGCGCGCGCGGCGGCACCGGCTCGGTGGCATTGAACTGGATCGCGTCGTATTTCTGCCCGCCCTTGGTCAGCGCCAGTTTGACGTGCTTGTCTTTCACCAGCCGCTGTGAGGTGACGGTGAACACATCGGCAAACACCGGGCCGGCAAAGCCCTGGCCCCACACTTCGTGGTCGAGCGCGCGCACGAACTGCAAGTTGAAATAGGCCGATTCAATTGGCCCGTCGGTGGCCAACTCGGCAGTGAGATCGGCCGGTTGCAGAGTGGTGCGTGCCGCAGCCTCGAACGCGCGCTCGAAGGTGGCAAAGTCAGCGCGCGCCAGCGTGAGACCGGCTGCCGCAGCGTGGCCGCCAAAGCGCCGGATCAAACCGGGGTGGGCCTTGCTCACCAGGTCAAGGCAATCACGCAAATGCAGTGGGCCGATGGAACGTCCGGAACCTTTGATTTCATCGCCCTCGCCAGGAGCGAATACCACGGCGGGGCGGTGAAAGCGGTCTTTGAGCCTTGAGGCGACGATGCCGACCACGCCTTGATGCCAGGTCTCATTGAACAGGCTGACGGTGAAGCGGCCGGTCACGTCGATGGTGTCAAGCGCCGCCAGCGCCTCTTCCTGCATGCCGGTCTCGATGCTGCGCCGCTCGCGGTTGAGGGCGTCGAGCTGTTGTGCCAGCGGCAGCGCGGCGTGAAAATCTTCCGAGATCAGGCATTGAATGCCGAGCGACATGTCGTCAAGCCGTCCGGCGGCATTGAGGCGCGGCCCGGCGGCAAAACCGAGATCAAAACTGCCGGCGCGGCGGATGTCGCGTGCTGCCACCGTAAACAGGGCGGCAACGCCGGCGCTGGCCTTGCCCTCGCGCAGGCGCTTCAAACCTTGCGCCACCAGGATGCGGTTGTTGTGATCGAGCTTGACCACATCGGCCACCGTGCCCAACGCGACGAGATCGAGCATAGTGGCGAGGTTGGGTTCGGCTGCGGTGAACGCGCCGCGCGCGCGCAACTCGCTGCGCAGCGCCAGCAACACGTAGAACATGACACCAACGCCAGCCAGGCTCTTACTCGCAAACATGCAGCCGGGTTGATTCGGATTGACGATGCAAGCGGCAGCGGGCAATTGATCGGCTGGCAGATGATGGTCCGTCACCAGTACGGCAATACCAGCGGCGTTGGCAGCGGCTACACCTTCGATGCTGGCGATGCCGTTGTCCACCGTGATGATGAGGTCCGGTTTTACGAACGCTTTCCCGTCCGCTTTGCCGTCTGCATTCCCATCCATGTGGTGGGCCGCCAGCGCCCCAATTTCCGGCGTCAGGCCGTAGCCGAACTTGAACCGGTTCGGCACCAGAAAATCGACCTGCGCGCGCGAACCGGTGGCCGCAGCCAGGGCGCGCAAGCCTTTGAGCGCGACGGCACAGGCGGTGGCGCCGTCGCAGTCGTAATCGGCAACGATCAGCAGCCGGGCGTCGCGTTTGAGCAGGTCCGCCAGCAAGCGCGCAGCGGCGCTATTGTTCTTGAGCGTGTCTGGCGGCAACAGCGTCGCCATGGCATGCTCCAGCTCACTGGTGGCGGTGACGCCGCGCGCTGCATAAACCCGCGCCAATACCGGATGCACGCCAGCTTGTTCCAGCATCAGGCTGGTGCGCTGGTTGAAGGGGCGGGACACGATGCGGCGCTGCATGGCGTGATTTTACGAGGCGGTGACGACAGCGACAAAAAACCCGGCAGGTGCCGGGTTTTTTGACAGTGCCAACGAGAGGGCCGTATGTTTCATTTTTTGGCTTCGGCCGGCGGATAAAGCTGGCGCGCACGCTCCAGCTGCCCCAGCGCTTTTTCGTACTCGCGCTTGTTGGTCTCTTTGAGTTCGATGGTGTTGGCCAAGGAGCCGATATCAAAATGAACGAGCGCCGCCTTGCCTTCGGGCGTGGTGTGCAATTTCCACAGCACATTGGTGAGGCGTTCGGCCTGGTCTTTGGGCATGGTGGAGGCGACTGCGATGCCGTAGCCGGGGAACGGATCGCTTTCGCCGATTTTGACCAGCCGCTCCCCATATTTCTTTTTGGCACTCTCTGCCTCATTCGGAGAAATGCCGATCACATCGACCCGGTTTTCCATCAGCGCATCGGCGATTTCGTCCTGATTCTTGAACTCGACGACATGGGATGGATTGACCGGCACATCATTGACCACCAGCCAATTGATGGCAATCGGGCCGACCGTGCTGCTGCGCAGATAGACGCCGATCTTCAAATTCTTGACCTCGGATATTTTTTTAATGGCGGTGTGTTTGCCGCCATTCTTGACGTAATAGTGAACCGACAGATCGCGGAACCGTGCCACCGGCAGGTAGCCATGGTCGCGCGCTGCCACACCGAGCCGGTCGGTCACGGCCATAATCATGTCGTACTTGGGCTTGCCTTCTTCAACCGGTTTGAAATCGGCAGTCAACTCCAGCTCGACCACACGGTTGGTGCCTTTTTGCACCTCCTGGAAAAAGGCATCGAGCTTGGTGCGAATCTGCGCATCGTCGGCCATGCGCGCCGAACCTGGGTTGATGCCAAACTTGATGACACCGCCGCCCATGCCGCGGCCCGGCTTCACGAAATTGAGGCCAATCGCGGCAATCGCCACTACTGTCACGGCGGCAAAACCGAGCTTCATCCACCCCGGCACTTTTTTCACCGTGGTGGTGCCGCCTACTGGCCCCATCTGGTTGTCACCGATCAGCGCCGGCAGAAACTCGGCTACCGATTGCGGCCGTTTCTGGTCATCCGGCAGCAGCGCCCAGTCGATTGCTTTGAGGAAGGCTTCGCTGTATTTGCCTTTGCCGATGTCCACCGCAGGTTCTTGCGGGTCACTCTGGATCCGCGCCGCCGCCTCAACCGGCTTGCGGCCGGCCACGAACCAGTACAGCACACCGCCCATCGCATACAGGTCTGACCATGGTCCCTGGCGGCCATGCGAATGGTATTGCTCGAACGGCGCATAGCCGGGCGTGACAATCGAGGTCATGCCTTCTTTTTCCGCGCTGGCGGTCTGGCGCGCCGCGCCAAAATCGAGCAGCACCAAGCTGCCATCAGAATCGCGCACATAAATGTTGGCCGGCTTGATGTCGCGGTGCAGAAAACCGGCTTCATGCACTTTGTCCAGACCCTGGATCAAGGGCACGATCATCTGCAAAATGGCGGCTTCGTCCGGCGCCGGCTCGGCGCGTTCCTGGCGTTTTTTCATCCACGCGTTCAGGCTCTCGCCGAACTCGTAGTCCATCACCATGTAGGCGGTGTTGTTGGCTTCAAAAAACCGGTTGACGCGGACGATGTTGGGGTGGCGAAAGGTCGCCAGGGTGCGCGATTCGAGCAAAAACCGGTCAAGGCCAATCCGGTAATCTTCGCTGTCGCTGCTGCTCTTGGGCCAGACGGCGGCAGTCTCTTCGTTGCGCACTGCCAGATCATTGGGCAGGTATTCCTTGATGGCGACCTTGGCGTTCAAATTGGTGTCGTGTGCAAGGTAGGAGACGCCAAAGCCGCCAATGCCAAGCACGCGTTCAATCCGGTATTCCAGCAGCATGTAACCGACCGGCAGCGACAGCCGGTTGTCATCGCTGCCGCCGGCTGACGCGCGCCGTTTCAACTCGGAATAGGACGGCCCTTCGTAGTCCGTCTCGAGCACACCGCGGTGCTTGGGGGCGCTCGGGTCTTTGCGGGTGCGGTCTTCGGGATCGCCGGAGACGGTGGCATCGGGCTGCGGCGTGTCTTTGAACTGGCGCAGTTGCGCCTGTAATTGTTCAAACGACAACTCGCCTTCCTGTGACGGCACGGTCAGGTCCGGGTCTGATGGCACGGCTGCAGCCCGTGGCACAGCTGCAGCAGATGCGGCCAAATCAACAACGGGCTTCTTTTTTTCCGTACTGTCAGACACGTTGGGATCCCAGCGATCAAGAGGCGATGCGCGAATGGTCAATCGAAAAAACGGCACATACACACCTCACCGGCAACACCGGCGGGGACGGCACCCCATCTACCATAAGCAGTGCAGGACAGTGCAGGAGTGGCAATGCGGGAGTGTAGCGCGACCGTGCGCAAGGCAGAATCAGCATCAATTTTCTGCTCTATGTCCATAATGTGCAAGCGTTTTTCCAGAAAGACCTCGTCTATTACAACGCGTCAATTGAGGCATTTTTAATCGTGCGCGCCCAAGACAGCGAGATCATATACACTTTACCGTCTCTCAGGTTCCACCACACTCGGGCGGCACATTCCTCCCGGCAAGACTGGATTATTCATGGAAACCTCTGTCATCTGGTTTATCGCAGCTGGCGCGCTGGTTGCGGTGGAGCTCTTATCGGGCAGCTTTTATCTGCTGATGATTGCACTCGGTGTGGCCGCTGGGGGCATTGCGAGCGTAGCCGGGCTGGCAATGGTGTGGCAGTTCCTCGTGGCCGCGCTGGTGGCGGTGGCAGGTATCTTGGCGCTGCGCCGGCGCGGCCTGCAGCCGCATCCACCCGGCGAATCGTCCAACCTCGCCTTCGATGCCGGTCAGCCGGTAGAAGTGGTGGAACGCCGGCCCGATGGCAGCTTGCGGGTGTTCTACCGCGGCACCCACTGGGATGCCGAGATCGAGCCGGGGGCGGGCGTGACAGACGCGGCGGCGTCCTATGTCATCAAAGCCATGCGCGGCTCGCGTCTGGTCTTGACGCCACGCGCATAAATATCAGGGTTCAAAGCAGAGTTCATCGAATGGGAGAAACCATGTTCGACTTCGGAATTGTCACAATCGTCCTGTCCGCTGTTGCCATCGTATTCATTGCCAAGATGGTTTATCAGGTGCCACAGCAAAACGCCTACGTGGTCGAGCGCCTGGGTAAATATGTGCGCACGCTGGAACCGGGGCTGGAATTCGTGATGCCTTTCATTGAACGCGTCGCCTACAAACACACGCTCAAAGAAGTGCCGCTTGATGTGCCAAGCCAGATTTGCATCACGCGCGACAACACCCAGTTGCAGGTCGATGGTGTGCTCTATTTTCAGGTGACCGACCCGGTGGCCGCGTCTTATGGCTCATCGAATTATATCAACGCGATCACGCAACTGGCGCAAACGTCACTGCGCTCGGTGATCGGCAAGCTCGAACTCGACAAGACGTTTGAAGAGCGCGAGCACATCAATGCCAAAGTGATTGCCGCGCTCGATGAGGCGGCGATGGGCTGGGGTGTCAAGGTGCTGCGCTATGAGATCAAGGACTTGACCCCGCCCAAAGAAATTTTGCATTCGATGCAGGCGCAGATCACTGCCGAGCGCGAAAAGCGCGCCTTGATTGCCGCTTCGGAAGGGCGCAAGCAGGAGCAGATCAACATCGCCACGGGTGAGCGCGAGGCGGCAATTCAGCGCTCAGAAGGTGAGCGTCAGGCGGCGGTCAACCGCGCGCAAGGGCAGGCAGCGGCGATTCTTGCGATTGCCGAAGCGAGTGCCGAAGCCATCCGCAAAACCGCCTCGGCAATTCAGTCGCCGGGCGGGGAAGCGGCAATCAACCTCAAGGTGGCCGAGCAATATGTGGCGGCGTTTGCGCATGTGGCACGCACCAACAATACGCTCATATTGCCGGCCAATCTGGCTGATGTGTCGAGTCTGATCGCCAGCGCCATGACGGTGGTAAAGCTTGGAGAGAAAAAACCGGCCGCGCAGTAAGATTTGCCGGGTCGGCATGCTGCGTGCCGGGGTTTCGCGTGCCGGGGATCGCGGGTTGGTGTGCCCGCGGGTTGGTGTGCCATTTGCCGGCGCGCTGCGTGCCGGTGTCCCGTGTGCGGGCGTCCAACACAAATGTTCCGCGCCGCTCAGCGCGATGTGGTTTTGAGCAGGCGCTGTTTTTCGCGCGTCCAATCACGTTTTTTCTCGGTCTCGCGCTTGTCGCCCTTGAGCTTGCCTTTGCCCAGGCCGATGTCAAGCTTGATGCGGCCATTTTTGTAGTGTAGATCGAGCGGCACCAGCGCAAAACCGCGCTGTTCGACCTTGCCGATCAGGCGCTGGATATCGTCGTGGCCGAGCAGCAGCTTGCGGGTGCGGGTGGCGTCGGGCGTGATGTGAGTGGACGCGCTGGGCAGCGGGCTGATGTGCGAGTTGAGCAGCCAGAACGCGCCGCTGCGCGGGATCACGTAAGCTTCGTTGATCTGTGCGCGTCCGGCGCGAATCGCCTTGACCTCCCAGCCTTCAAGCACCAGCCCGGCTTCGTAATTTTCTTCGATGAAGTAATCGAACCGGGCTTTTTTGTTTTGGGTGATGCTCATTGCTGCGGGCCTCGGGGTGTTGCGGGAGGTGTCAGGGTCTTGCTCAGAATTTTACTCAGCGGTGCGTACACAGATAGAATTTTAGCCCCTGCCATCGAATTGACACACGACATGCCGCAAGTCCGAAAATCCGTCTTGGTGCCCTACAGCGCACGCCGCATGTTTGACTTGGTGGCGGACGTGCCGTCCTACCCCAATTTCATGCCGTGGTGCGGCGGTGCGCACATGCAGACGGAAAATGATGGCCGGGTCCGCGCTACCATCGACATCCATTTTCGCGGCGTGCGCTCGGGCTTTACCACGCTGAACCGCCATTCCGAGCCAGACGGGATTGAGATGGAATTTGCCGATGGCCCGTTTTCGTCATTCGCCGGCCGCTGGCGCTTCGCCGGGCTGCCCGGCGCTGCCCAGGGAGAGGCGTGCAAGGTCGAGTTTGCGCTCGACTATGAGTTTTCCAGCAATTTGCTGGGGCGGCTGATTGCGCCGGTATTCGATGTCATCGCAACCTCATTCATTGACGCGTTTTCAGCGCGGGCGGAGCGCATCTATGGCTGAGCCAGCAGCAATACCCGAAGCGGCAGAGGTGACCGTGGTGTTTTCGCCCGCGCCCGGTTGCGCGGAGCAGATCAGCGTCAAGTGGATACCGGGCGTCAGCGTGGGTGCGCTGATTGAGGCCAGCGGACTGCCACAGCGTTATCCTGCGTTCGACTTTGCCAAGGCGCAAACCGGTATTTGGGGCAAGCTGGTGACGCGCGACACACCGGTACGGGTACACGACCGGATTGAAATCTACCGGCCGCTGCTGGTGGACCCGAAGGTCGCGCGGGTACGGCGCGCCAGCAAGAAAAACAAGGCCAGGCAGACCGCAACGGGAACCAAGCCGGTCACCTGACCCGCGCTGGTCTGCTTGGGCCGTTTGATCTGCGCTGACAGATTCCGCGTCGGCAGATCTCCGCGTCAGCAGATCAACTGCACTTGGCTGCGGCCATCTCCTGACGTGCCTTGGCAATATCCTTGGCGCGCTGCTCATCTTCGACAAAATAGCGCTCACCCTTGCTGTCGGTGCGCACGATGCGCTGGCCTGATTCGAGCGCGGCAAGATTTTGGCGCTGCGAATCGCAGGCGGCCTGACGCTGCTGCTCTTGCTCACTCTTTTCACCGGCTTCCTTGGCTTTTTTCTGATCGGCCAATTGACGTTTTTTGAAATCGGCCTCGCGCTCGGCCACGGTTTTGGCAGCAGCCGGCGCAGCGGTGGCGCTTACGGCAGGTGAAGCGGTGGCCGCAGCCTCAGACACCGGCACGGCCGCGGGCATCTTGCCTTTGGGCGCTTGCAAAATATTGGCGCGTGGAATGTTCGGCGGGGGCGGCGTGTCGCTGAACACCATGCCGCCTTTTTCGTCGCGCCATTTATAAGCTTGCGCCAGCGCCGCGCCCGGCAGGGCAATGGCGATGCCAAGGCAAAGGGCAAGAAGGCGTGATGTTTTCATGGTGATTTCTCCCAAAATGGCGGTTTGTTGCAGTTTGCGGTATCCCAGGCACCATAATTTGTTTCAGGCAGTTCGTCAAACTGCGCTTCAACGCAGGGGGCGATCCGGTTGACCTGCGTATAATACGGCTTTGCAGCTACAGGAACTTTTCTCATGCGGCTGACCAGTAAAGCCTACACGTTTGACGACCTTTTGCTCGTCCCCGCGCACTCGGCAATTCTGCCGCGCGACACGTCCCTCAAAACCCGCTTCACCCGCAACATCAGCCTCAATATCCCGCTGGTGTCTGCTGCCATGGACACCGTGACCGAATCGCGCCTCGCCATTGCATTGGCGCAAGAAGGCGGCATTGGCGTGATTCATAAAAACCTCACAGTGAAGCAGCAGGCCGCCGAAGTGGCCAAGGTCAAACGCTTCGAGTCGGGTGTATTGAAGGATCCGAAAATCGTCGCTCCCGGCATAACGGTGCGCGAGCTGCTGGCGTTGACGGACCAGTACAAAGTGTCCGGTTTTCCGGTGGTGGATAAGGGCGTGGTGGTCGGCATGGTGACCAACCGCGACTACCGGTTTGAAACCGATCTGGATGCGCCGGTGGCATCGATCATGACGCCGAAAGAGCGTCTGATTTACGTCAAAGAAGGCGCCTCGCCCGAAGCGGCCAAGGCCTTGCTGCACAAGCACCGCCTGGAGCGCGTGCTGGTGGTCAACGACGCGTTTGAATTGCGCGGCCTGATTACGGTCAAAGACATCATGAAGTCGACCGAGCACCCCAATGCCGCCAAAGACGGGCAGGGCAAGCTGCTGGTGGCTGCGGCGGTGGGGGTGGGCGAAGGCACGGCAGAGCGTGCTGAAGCCTTGGTGGAAGCCGGTGTGGACGTGATCGTGGTTGATACCGCACATGGCCATGCACAAGGGGTGCTGGATCGGGTCAAGTGGGTCAAGACGCGTTTTCCGCAGGTCGATGTGATCGGCGGCAACATCGCCACCGGTGAGGCCGCGCGCGCGCTGGCCGATCATGGCGCTGATGGTGTCAAGGTCGGCATCGGGCCGGGGTCGATCTGCACCACGCGCATTGTCGCGGGGGTAGGCGTGCCGCAGATTACGGCGATCTTGAATGTCCATGAGGCCTTGAAGAACACCAACATTCCATTGATCGCTGATGGCGGCATCCGGTTTTCCGGTGACATCGCCAAAGCCATTGCTGCCGGTGCGCAATGTGTGATGATGGGTTCGATGTTTGCCGGTACCGAAGAAGCGCCGGGCGAGACCGTGTTGTATCAAGGGCGCTCCTACAAGCTGTATCGCGGCATGGGGTCGATAGGCGCGATGCAGGACGGTGCGGCCGACCGCTATTTTCAGGATCCCGCCAACAACGCCGACAAGCTGGTACCCGAGGGCATCGAAGGGCGTGTGGCCTACAAGGGCAGCGTGCTCTCGATCATCTTCCAGCTCATTGGCGGGCTGCGCGCGTCGATGGGTTATTGCGGCTGCGCCAGCATCGAAGACATGCGTAGCAAGACCCAGTTTGTCGAAATCACCTCGGCCGGCATGCGTGAATCGCATGTGCATGACGTTACCATCGTCAATGAAGCGCCGAATTACCGGGTGAGCGAATAAGTTTTTCCGCGCTAGTCCGGCGCATTTGCACGGGCTGGCGTTTTCCATTGTCCAGTCCATGCACAACAAAATACTGATTCTTGATTTCGGCTCGCAGGTCACACAACTGATTGCGCGCCGGGTGCGCGAAGCCGGGGTGTATTCCGAAGTCCATCCGAATGACGTTTCGGATGAATTCATCAAAGCCTACGGTGCCAAGGGCGTGATCCTCTCGGGCAGCCACGCCAGCACCTATGAAGCGCAGGATTTGCGCGCGCCGCAGGCGGTGTTTGATCTGGGTGTGCCGGTGCTGGGCATTTGCTACGGCATGTTCACCATGACGGTGCAATTGGGCGGCACAGTGGAGGCGAGCGACAAACGCGAATTCGGCCACGCCCAAGTGCGCGCGCGCGGCCACACCAAGCTGCTTGATGGCATTGCCGACAGCACCACCCCCGAAGGCCACGGCATACTCGATGTATGGATGAGCCACGGCGACAAAGTGACTGCGTTGCCGCCGGGCTTCAAATTGATGGCATCTACCGATTCATGCCCGATTGCCGGCATGGCGGATGAGGCGCGCCGGTTTTATGGCGTGCAGTTCCACCCCGAGGTGACCCACACGGCGCAGGGCGCGGCGCTGTTGAACCGCTTTGTGCTTGATATCTGCGGGGTGCGGCCCGACTGGAACATGCCTGATTACGTCACCGAAGCGGTGGAGAAAATCCGTGCGCAGGTGGGCGATGAAGAAGTCATTCTCGGTCTGTCCGGTGGCGTTGATTCCAGTGTTGCGGCGGCCTTGATCCACAAAGCGATTGGCCCCAAGCTCACGTGCGTGTTCGTCGATCACGGCCTGCTGCGCCTCGACGAAGGCAAGATGGTGATGGAGATGTTTTCCAAGAATCTGGGTGTCAAAGTGATTCATGTGGATGCCAGCGCCGAGTTCATGGGCGCGCTGGCGGGCGTGTCTGATCCGGAAGCCAAACGCAAGATCATCGGCAAGGAATTTGTCGAGGTGTTTCAGCGCGAGTCGGCCAAAATCCAAAATGCCAAGTGGCTCGCGCAAGGCACGATCTATCCCGATGTGATCGAATCAGCCGGTGCAAAAAACAAAAAGGCGCAAACCATCAAGAGCCACCACAACGTGGGCGGTCTGCCTGATACGCTGCGTCTCAAATTGCTCGAACCGCTGCGTGAATTGTTCAAGGACGAAGTGCGCAAGCTTGGCATGGCGCTCGGCCTGCCGCACGAGATGGTGTACCGCCATCCGTTTCCCGGGCCGGGCTTGGGCGTGCGCATCCTCGGTGAGGTCAAGCGCGAATACGCCGATTTGCTGCGCCGTGCCGACGCGATCTTCATCGAAGAATTGCGCAACACCAAAGACGCCAGCGGCCAGTCCTGGTACGACCTCACATCCCAGGCCTTCGCCGTGTTTTTGCCGGTCAAATCAGTCGGCGTGATGGGTGATGGCCGCACCTACGAATACGTGACCGCATTGCGCGCAGTACAAACCCAAGACTTCATGACCGCGCACTGGGCCCATCTGCCGCACGAGTTGCTCGGGCGCGTGTCGAACCGCATCATCAACGAAGTGCGCGGCATCAACCGGGTGGTGTATGACATATCCGGCAAACCCCCTGCGACGATTGAGTGGGAGTAGGCGCGGCCGATTGCCCAAGCGTGTTGTTGCGCCGCCGCTATTGTTACCGAGGCTGCCGTTGAAGCCGCCATGAAGTTGCCTTCAAAGCTGCCACCAAAGGAGCGTCATGTACCTGCCCAAACATTTCGAGCAACAAGACCTTGCGTTGACCCTGGAGGTCATGCGTACCCACAGCTTCGCCACGATGGTGAGTGTGGACGATGCCGGTGCGCCTTATGCGACGCATCTGCCATTGATCGTGAGCGAGGTTGGCAAGGGTGACATCGCGCAAATCGTGATTGAAGGCCATGTCGCCAAACCCAATCCGCACTGGAAATATCTGGAAGCGCGGCCTGATGTGCTGCTGATGTTTCAAGGCCCGCACGCCTACATGTCACCCAAGGTGTATCCGGATATTGCGCACGTGCCGACCTGGAATTACTTGGCGGTGCATGCGACTGGCAAGGCGCGGCTGCTTGAAGGAGACCGGGCCAAAGATGCGCTGCTCAAGGGGCTGATTGCGATTCACGAGCCTGAATATGCGGCGCAGTGGCGCGGGCTGGATGAGGAGTTTCAGACCAAGATGCTGGCGGGTATCGTCGCGTTCACTATCACGGTTGAGCAGTTGCAGCCCAAATTCAAACTCAACCAGCATCGCAAGCAAGCGCATGCGGCGATGAAGGAGCGCTACGCCAAGGGTACGCCGAATGAGCAGGCTCTGGCCGGGTGGATGGCCCGTTTGGGAATGTAGGGTAGCCGAAGAATGGCTTCCACCAACGGTTCTGAGAAGGTAATGCCGCAAGAGCTAGTATTCATGCGCCTCGCAGCGGCAGAGGCGCTCAAGGCCGGGGCATTAGGTGAGGTGCCGGTGGGGGCGGTGGTGGTGTGCAATGGCGAAGTCATCGCCACCGGCAGCAATCATCCGGTGAGCGCGCATGACCCCTCCGCCCATGCCGAGATGATCGCCTTGCGCGCAGCGGCGCAGAAGCTGGGAAATTACCGGCTGCCCGAGTGCGAGCTGTACGTCACGCTCGAACCTTGCGCCATGTGCGCCGGCGCGATGCTGCATGCGCGCCTGAAAAAAGTCATATTTGGCGCGTACGATCCGAAGACCGGTGCGGCGGGCAGCGTGATTGATTTGTTTGCCAACGCGCAGCTGAACCATCAAACCGGTGTGCAGGGTGGGGTGCTGGAGCAGGAGTGCGGCGCGCTGCTCAAGGATTTTTTTGGTAACCGCCGCAAGCGCGAGAAAGAGGAGAACACCATGTCCGGCGTATTGCGCACTGCTGATGACCGCTTCGCCAATCTGCCGGGGTACGCTTTCGCGCCGCATTACATCGGCGATCTCAAGGGCTATCAGGGATTGCGGCTGCATTATCTGGATGAGGGGCGCGCAGATGGGGCGGGGCCGGCTGCGCAAAAGGTGTTCCTGTGTCTGCACGGCCAGCCAACCTGGAGCTATCTGTACCGGCGCATGATTCCGGTATTTACTGCGGCCGGACACCGCGTCATCGCGCCCGATTTTTTTGGGTTTGGCAAGAGCGATAAACCGGTGGATGAGGCGTGCTACACCTTCCTGTTCCACCGCACCATGCTGCTCAACCTGATCGAGCGTCTCGACTTGCGCAACATCGTGCTGGTGGTGCAGGACTGGGGCGGCCTGCTGGGTCTGACACTGCCGATGGAGATGCCGGAGCGCTTTTCGGGGCTGGTGGTGATGAACACCATGTTTGCCACTGGTGATGTGCCGCTGGGGCAGGGCTTTCTCGATTGGCGCGCGTTCTCGAACAAACAACCCGACATGGCGGTGGGCAAACTGTTGGGCCGCGTCTGCCCGCACTTAATACCGGGCGAGGCCGCCGCTTACGACGCGCCGTATCCCGATGCGTCCTACAAGGCCGGGGTGCGGCGCTTTCCCAATCTGGTGCCGGACCACCCCGCGGCCGAAGGTGCGGCATTGTCGCGGCGCGCACGCGAGTGGTTTCAGAGCCAATGGCGCGGCAAAACATGCATGGCGGTGGGAATGAAAGACCCGGTGCTGGGGCCGCCCGTGATGGCGCATCTGCGCGGGCTGATCCGTGGTTGCCCGCCGCCGCTTGAGGTGGCTGGCGGCGGTCATTTTTTGCAAGAGTGGGGTGATGCGGTGGCGCGTGAAGCGCTGAAGGTGCTTTGACATGGCACTTGCCCGCAGCACTGGCTCACCACGTGCCACGCGCCCGGCGCGCGCTGCCAAGCGGCCCGGCATTGGTTTGATCGCGCCGTCCGGGCAAGTCCTGGATCAAGCGGCGCTGGAACGCGCGGTAACGTATTTCAAGGAACGCGATTACCGCGTCATCTGCCCTGCCGCTGTGAGTCGCTCTCACCAACGGTTTTCGGGCAACGATCAGGCACGGCTCGCGGCGCTGCACGCAATGCTGGGGCGCGCGGATGTGGATGTGGTGATGGCGGTGCGCGGCGGTTACGGCCTGTCGCGTTTGCTTGATCGCATCAATTACCGGCAGATTGCCCGCTCCGGAAAAATTCTGGTGGGCCATAGCGATTTCACTGCGCTGACGGCGGCGCAGTACGCGCACGGAAAAACCATTGGCTACTGCGGGCCGACCGCGGCCTACGATTTTGGCGCGGAGCAGGTGAGCGCGTTTACCGCCGGGCATTTTTTTGGCGTGCTCGAACACCCGCATCACGCTGTGGAAATCGAGGCAGCCAACCCTTATCGATTCACCACCGCCGGGCGCATCTGGGGCGGCAATCTGGCGATGCTTGCTCACCTGGCAGGCACTCCCCATCTGCCCCGCATAAACAACGGTATCTTGTTTGTAGAAGACATCAATGAGCAGCCGTACCGGATAGAACGCATGCTGTATCAGTTGCATTACGCCGGTGTGCTCAAACAGCAGTGCGCGCTGTTGCTGGGTGATTTCTCCGGGTACCAGCTTGCGCCCAATGACAATGGCTACAACTTTGAGACCATGGTGGATCATCTGCGTGAACGCTTGGACATACCAGTCATCACCGGCCTGCCGTTCGGCCACTGCCGCGACAAGCTCACCATCCCGTTCGGCGCACAAGCGGCGCTGGAGGTGTCGCGCGCCAGTTTTGCGCTCACGCTCTCGGCCTATCCTCATCTACAGCCTTGAGCTGGCGGCACTGCGCTGCATTGCTATAAATCGGAATATTGCATTGCAATAATCAGTTGGCTCTGTTATAATTCTTTTTATCAGACGCGGGGTGGAGCAGTCTGGCAGCTCGTCGGGCTCATAACCCGAAGGTC
>JANOYK010000247.1:0-1926 GCA_031428855.1 Burkholderiales bacterium
ACCGAAACCGAAGATGGCTGGGAAGGCTGCCTGTCGGTGCCGGGCATGCGCGGTGTAGTGCCACGCGCCACCCGCATCCGCTATACCGGCTTTGACGAAAAAGGGCATCCCATCGAGCGTGAGGCCGAAGGCTTCCACGCCCGTGTGGTGCAGCATGAATGCGATCACCTGTGGGGAGTGCTCTACCCGATGCGGATCCGTGACATGAGCAAATTCGGCTATACCGCCGTGCTGTTCCCCGAGCTTGACGACAACGAAGAATGACCTCAGAGGAGACCACATGACCCGCAAAAATAAATGGGGTCAGACCCCATTAAAAATCCAGACTTTAAAAATTCGCGGCCTCGCCTGATGCGCGGCCCGCACTCACCGGAGGACACATCATGCGCTGGAAAAACAAACCCGCAGGCTCAACCTGGGGCGACTTCGGCCCGGACGATCAGCTTGGCCGCCTCAACCTGTTGACGCCGGAGCGCACCCGCCGCGCCGCACTCGAAATCCGCGAAGGTCAATCCTTCTGCCTCTCGATTCCGCTTGATTATCCAGGCGGCAACAAGGTCAACCCGCGCCGCTTCGGGCCGACGCTCAAGCCGACCATGCGCGATGGCAAGCCGTTTTTCAGCTTCCCGATCGAGCGCGCCGATGCGCAGAACACCGATGTCATCAGTGACGATGCAGCCTTGATCTTTTTGCAGTATTCAACCCAGTGGGATTCATTCGCCCATGTTGGCGCCTGGTTTGATGCCGATGGCGATGGTGTGGAAGAAAAGGTCTACTACAACGGCTACCGCGCCGATATCGAGATTTGCGGCCCCAAGAGTTACGACGCTCTGAGCCGGGGCGGGATGGAACACGACTGCGGCGACCACATTGGCGCCAAGCAACTCGGCATCGAACACTTCGCCGTCAAAGGCATGCAGGGCCGTGGCGTGCTGGTCAACCTGCGCAAGCATTTGGGCGACAGCCGCACCCGCGTCAGCTACGACCAGATGATGCGCATTCTCGAAGCCGACAAAGTGACGGTGGAAGAAGGCGACATCCTCTTGCTCTACACCGGCTGGACTGACCTCGTGATGGGCATGAACCAAGACCCCGACATGAGCGTGCTCGACAACGCCTGCGCTGCGCTCGACGGGCGCGACGACAAGCTGCTGCAATGGATCACCGACAGCGGCATCGCCGCGCTGTGCGCCGACAACTATGCGGTCGAGCAACTGCCCGCCACGCCCGCCCCGGGCCGCCGCCCCGGCCTGCCGCTGCACCAGCACTGCCTGTTCAAACTCGGCGTGCCGCTGGCCGAGATTTTGTGGCTCAAGGATCTGGCCAATTGGCTCGATGCCAATAAACGGTCACGCTGTTTCTTCACCGCGCCGCCACTGCGCCTGCCGGGGGCAGTGGGGTCGCCGATGACGCCGATTGCGACGGTGTGAACGGTCGTGTCACCCGCCGAGAAAACCGGTGGGAAGCCTGAAATCCGCTCCCACAGCGGCTCTTGGCTGGTCTGTATGGCGCGATTGCCGCGCATGCGCAGGCCGCCGAGTCGATTGGCCTACGCCTATTGCTTGCCCCACGCGGCACTGGGGTTGATGCGCCTTGTGTAACTGCCGTCAAAATGCGCGCCGCAAGCGCCTTGTGTTTTGATCGTCAACTCATCGGCGCCGAAGCCAAGTTCGATACGGCACTCTTGTATCGGCCCCGATGGCGGGCTGAGGAAAGCCGGAGCGAATTGCACCGAGCGGGTGGCATTGCTTGCTGTGGTTAGCGCGAGGGTGGGGCGTGCCTCGGCGCTGTCAGCATCGCGCACGATGTGATTGACCGGTTCACCGCTGGCCGGCGTCACCCATGAAAAAGCGTGGCGCACCAAGCCGGTGGTTTGCACCGATCCGGTGATCGAGACTTTCTGCGGGGCCTCGTGGTCGATTTCGA
>JANOYK010000248.1:0-2323 GCA_031428855.1 Burkholderiales bacterium
TTGAACAGGTAGCGCGTGTTGTAAGTACCGTGCGAATAAAACTCCCAGCCGCGCTCCGCGCAAGCCTTGATGATCTCGGGATGGTGCTCGCACATCGCGACGTTGAGCGACACGCTGCCGCGCACGCCGCAGCGATCCATCGCCTCCATCGTGCGCTGAAAGCCCGCGCGGTTGCCGTAGTCGCGATACGAATAGTTGAGCACGTCAGGCTGCGGGCGCGCCCACGCCGCGCGTGACGGATTTTTCGGCGGGTCGAGTTCGTAGAACTCGATGTTGGGTGCCACCCAAAACGCCACGCGTGCGCCATTGGGCCAAGTGATCTTGGGGCGGCTGGCATCAAACGGCAGGTAGTCGTAGAGCTTGGGGTCGCGGGCCATGATGTCCGTTTCAGTCGTTCTACGGCGTGAGCGGGAATGTGCTCAGATGATTGTCATTGCGACGGCGCTGCTGATTCGCCCTCTGCGAGCAGCTCTTTGACCACCGTCCGCAGGCTGGGCAAATCATTTTTCATCACGCCCCACACCAGACGGGTGTTGACTTGCGCGTATTGATGAATAAGAAAATTCCGGAACGCCACCACCTGGGCCGCGTCAGGGACTCGCTCAAAGGTGCGTGGGTCGATTTTTCCCATTTGAGACAACGCTTCACCAGCAATCTCAAACTGCCGTTCTACCGCAGACCGCAAGGTAATACTCCCCGTGTATTTCTCATAGGCAGCACCATCACAAATCTCGTCGATGGCGTCCAGCGCCTGCAGCACATCGTAGAGGTACTTCAGAACCTCAGGCCGCATAGATCAACTGCTTGCTTCGCTCGACGCTCGCGCGGAAATACGGATTGGTCATACCTTCGGGCGTTACAAAATCCACCGGCTTGCCAGTGATTTTCTTCAACGCCTCATACAGGCCGAAATAGGCCTTCGCATAGCGGCCCGGCTCTTCTTCGGCAATGTCAACCACAAAGTCAAAGTCATTCGCCGCCGCCGGGTCGCGCACCGCTGACCCGAACAGTTCCAGCCGGCGCACGCCAAATTTGCGGCAGGCATCGGCGACTGCTTTGAGATCAAGAATTACGGGGTTGGGCATGGCAATTGAATTGAGGCGAAAAACTTATTCTATCGCTATATCACTTCCGTCTGTGCTGCACCGGAAACCGTTGGTGCGAGCGGCTCTTCATGGATTGGCAGCCTACCCTTGACTAGCGGTCATCGCATTCAGATGTGCAATCGCCTCGGCCACCGGAATCACATCGCAATACTTCAACGCCATGTCGTAGAGGTTGGCGAAGTGCGGGCTTTCGTGTTTGTCTGCCGTGGTTTCCTCGGGCACGATGGTGCGGTAGCTGCGTTGCAGGCTGTCCACCGCCGTGGCGCGCACGCAGCCCGAGGTCGAGCCGCCGGTGACGATCACGGTGTCGATCTTGTGGAAGTTGAACAGTGAGCCGAGATTGGTCTCGAAAAACGCCGAAGCCATGCGCTTGTTGATGATGATGTCGCGCGTGCGGTCGATCACGAGGCGCTCATCGAATTGGCTGCGGCGCGATCCCACCTTGATGTTTTGCAGCGAGTCGGGTGTGTTGGTACGCGTGCCCCAGACGCCGCAGTCTTCGCCTGATTCCATGTAGGCGACGTAGGTCCAGACGACCGGGAAGTTTTTCGCGCGCATCGCGGCGGCGAGCTGATTGACGTATTCAAGTTGCTTCGGGTCAGTCTCATACGCGGTGGCGAACTCGCCCACGCAGGTGTAGGCTTTTTGCAAATCGACATTGATGAGTGCGGGCCGTGCGCCGAAGCCGAAGCGTTTGCGCGTGGGGTTTTTCTTCACTGCCTCAAACAATTGCCGCGCGGTCTTGTCTGACATTTCCATCGATGCTCCCATTCGTTCTACATTGCTCAATCAACTTATCGGTGCGCCGCAATGGCGAGACGCGCGATTTTTAATCCGCCTTCGCACCGCTCTGCTTGACCACCTTGGCCCACTTCTCGATCTCGCGCTGCACATGCTGCGCGAATGCCTGCGGTGTCGAGCCAACCGGTTCGGCCCCGAGCGCGGCGAAGCGCTCGCGCACATCGGGCAGCGCGAGGATGCGCGCGCTTTCGGCGGCAAGTTTGTCGACGATGGCTTTGGGCGTGCCTTTGGGTGCGAACAGGCCCGACCACGCATCAGCATAAAAACCGGGATAGCCGCTCTCGGCAATCGTCGGCAGATCAGGTGCGGCGGGTGAGCGCTTGGCGCTCGTCACGGCAAGCGCGCGCAAGCGCCCGGTCTTGACGTGCGGCAGCGCTGAGGGCAGGCCATCCATCATCACCTGCACCTGCCCGCCG
>JANOYK010000249.1:0-2428 GCA_031428855.1 Burkholderiales bacterium
TGGATCGTTGCAAAGTAAAGTGTAACCGGCCTTGAAAGCCATGAACCACATCTGACCCTGCTCCTGCTGCCCGCACTCTATACGCCACCCTCTATGCGGACTTCCGGTCTTGCCGCTGAGCCACGATCCAGCGTTGCTCGATCGTCATGGGAGTGATATAGCCCAGCGTCGAGTGCAATTTCTTGTGGTGGTAGAAGGTCAGCCAGTCCATCACCTGATTGGCCACCGGATCAGAGCGGTATCGCCAGCAGGGTATCCACCCGGCGGCTGTCGAGGATGACCAGCTTGTCTTCAAACACCGGTTCAGGTTCAAGGATGATGCGGTCGATATAGCGGCCGGTGGCAAACAGCATCATCGCGCCATCGTGCATGATGCGCACGACGCTAAAGTTGCTGACTGCCTCGACCCGCGCAGCACCGCCAGAGCCCTTGTCCCCCAACGGTTTCACGATGGTGCTGCTGACCGTGTGGCGATAACTTTGCGCTTCGTATATGTTGGCGTGGCGCAGCGCGGCGATGCGGTCGCGCATCATTGCTTGCGAGTCGGCCTGCACGATGCACAGTGGAAAACCGGCGCGGTGATTCTCCAGCGTGGTGATGCGGTAGCGGCCCTGCGCGGTAAAAAAAGCGGGCCACTCCTCGAGGCGGTCATCATCGAGTGCATGCACGTAGCGCGCGAGCAGCTGTTCGACCGCCAGTTGCGTCGCGATGTCCATTGCAGGGTGACCGCCCCTCGCGTGAAGGGATGGCGCGTTCATATGCCCATCTTTCCGCGCCAGGCTTGCCAGAAGCCGCGCACCGAAGTCTCCGACACGCGCGACGGGTTGCTCGCGACATCGCGTCCGCCCATCTCCAGCACCGCATTCATGCTGCCCGCTGCCACCGCGCCGCGCTGCACGAAGGCGGTGGCAGCGCCATCTTCCATCGAGATAAAACCGGCCGGGCCGATCAGATTGCCCTGGCGCAGGCGCAGCGCGGTGAGCTGGTCGTCATCCCCGGTGAAGCCGAACACGGTCCACAGCAACTCGGTCTCCTGCAGACCGCGCGGCACGATGCGCCGCACGGCAAGACTGTTTTTGATCTGCTGCAACACAAAGCCGGGGAACACGCCAACGATCTGGATCGTGCCGTTGTCGCCAAACTCATCCACCGCTTCAAGCACCTCGGGCGCTTCAAGGGCGAATTCGCCGGCGGTCGAGCGCAGGCCGGCCTTCTCATACTCATCACCCGACGGACTCTCGATAGTGAAGCTGACATGGCAACCGCCATCGCCGCCAACGATCACACCACCTTGCTGGCTTAGCCGGTTGATACGGAACTTGGCGAAAAACAAATGCAACAGACTGGCGTGATAGGTGTCTTTCACGTTGTCCATGTAGAGCTTCCAATTGCTGGCGAGCATCTGGCTGTAGCCACCGAGCGGCTTGACCGGCGCTTTCATCACACGCTTGACTTTGGCGGCAACCTCGGCACCCAGATAGGCCTCAACCGGCGGTGTGGCATCGGACAGCGTGCCAAAGACGAGGCCGTGATAGTTCTCGATGCGCACCTTGGCCGGCCCGTTCGACTCAGGTCTGGCATCGGGCAGCATGCCGCCCTGGCCCTTGATGCCACGCCGGAACGCGACACCTTGCAAATTGCCTTTGAGATCGTAGGTCCAGTTGTGATAAATGCAGGCGATTTCTTTGGCTTCACCGCAGGGTTTGAGACACAGCAGCGCGCCGCGATGGGCGCAGCGGTTTTCAAACGCGGCGAGCGCGCCATCGGCATCACGCGTCACCACCACCGGCATTTCGCCGATGTTGGAGGTGCGCCAGGTGTTGGGGCCGGTCAGCTCAGCATCGAGGCACAGAAAATTCCACACCGCCCCGCGAAAAATTTTCGCCTGCTCATCCTGATAGATCGCCGGGTCCTGATAGACCCAGTAGGGCACGCGCGTGAGACCTTCTTCGGGCCAGTGGCGTAGCGTGGCCGCCGCAGATGCAGTCATGAAATGTTTTTCGTCGATGAGCAGAAGGCGAAATTATAATCACCCGCTCCCTCCGCCCTCTCGCTCCACTCCCATCACATGATCCGTTACCGCAAGCTTGGCTATGTCGCACTCAATGTCACTGACCTCGCGCGCGCGCGCCAGTGGTATGCGTCAATGACCGGCTTGCAGTTCAACGGCAGCGGTGAAGCGGGTCAAGTGTTTTTCCGCTCGGGTGCGGAGCATCACAGCCTGGTGTTGCATCAGGCTGCGGCACCTGGCTTGAAACGCGTCGGCTGGGAGCTGGAGAGCGACGCCCAGTTTGATGTGCTTGCGCGCGAGCTTGACCGTCATGGCGTGGCCTGGCGCGAACTCGATGCTAACGAGTGCCGCGCCAGCCATATCACGCGCACGCTGCGCTTGGTCGAACCCATCACCGGTACAACGCTGGAGTTTTAC
>JANOYK010000250.1:0-6642 GCA_031428855.1 Burkholderiales bacterium
CTCAACCTCGTCGCGAAAAATCACCGAATTCATCATCGAGCGCAAGCGGTCGTGGTTGCGCTCGGCGTACATGCGCTCCATGATGACGGCATCGGCGAACTGCTTCGGCGTCACCAGCAGATTGACCACCGACGGTTTGGATGAATCGTATTCGCGGATGATCGCGAGCAAATCTTTGGGCGGCAAATCATCGAGCACCACCACCAGCGCGTGGTCGCCTTCGGTGTCGACCAGATCAGTGAGCGCCGCCTCGGCGGCAGCGATGTCGCCCGCGTGGATCAGGGCAGACGCTTTGATGACGGCGGGATGGGACATGGCGGGTTGGGTTTTTCGAAATGACTTTAGAGGATGCTGTGTAACCGGGGCCAAGCGGGGCCAAGCGGGGCAGCGGATGTGATGCGCGCAGGTGATGCCCCTGCGCGGTTATGACCGCATCAACTGCGCCGGTCAAAGCCCTGCTGATTGAGAAAGTCCTCACCCGCCTCTCCCAAATCTGGTTCGCCGTCGTCATCAATCTGATCGTCTTCCTCCGCCGAGGTACTGCTGCCAGCCGTGGCCTCGGGCCCCAAGCGTCCCAAAATATATTCCAGCCCGGCCGCGATCAGCATGAACTCCTCGCCGCCGGCCGCTTGCAAGGTTTGTTGCTCCAGCGCCTTGGCCCACGGCTCCATTTCCAGGGTTGCCGCCACCGCCGCCCACGCAGGGAAATCCCCCGGTTTGCCCGCGACCACTTGTTCCATCACGTCTTTGGAGGTAAACCGGAAACCGCCATGCAAGGCCGGCACCACCATCACCGGAAACGAATCGATCATCTTGAGCAACTCGCCAAATTCCTTGCGCTTGTCCTTGAGGCGTTTCTTCAACACATCATCACCGCCCGAGTCGAAGCGCAGGTCTTCGATTTCGTAAGCGTAGGTCGATGACAGTTCGTGAAAATAGGGAGAGAGTTTCATGCCAGCGCTTCTTTCAGGTAATTGCTCCAGATCACGCGCGCAGTTGCAAGCGGATCATCAATCAAACTGCGGCGGCGGTTGTCGTCGTAGGCTTGGCGCCTGGCTGCGTCCGACAGCACCTCGTAGGCTTCCTGCAACTCCTGAAAATCAGCGTGGGCTTTTTCAGACGGGTTGCGGTCCGGATGCAGGGCCGACGCGCGCTTGCGGTAGGCACCCTTGATCTCGGTCAGCGTTGCCGTGGGCGGCAAGCCGATGATGCGGTAGAAATCCTTCATGGCGTTCCTGGTGAAGCATGCGCGGGTTGAAGCGAGGCGTGCGCGGGTGCCAATGCCAGTATAGATTGACCAGTTTGGGGCCGGAACGTGACTAGACCGGGTTGGGTCACTGTCGGGTCGGAGCCAGACCGGGGTCAGGGCAGCGGCAGGGCGGCGCGAGGGGCGCTAGATTAACCGATCCGGCGGGGGCGTTTCGGGGGGGATGGGGCGCGCGCGCCGCCTGCCGCCCCCCTCACGTCCTACATGATCGACAAACCGCCATCCACCATCAATGTCGTGCCGGTGATGAACGAGCCTTCCCCCGACGCCAGCCACAAAATTGGCCAGGCAATTTCTTCCGGCGCGGCCCAGCGGCCGATCAGCGAATTGTCCTGACGCTCGGTTTTGAGTTTCTCCACGCTCTTGCCCGCTGCGGTGGCGCGGTTGATATGAAAATCGGTGAAGGTCGAACCCGGGCAGACCGCGTTGACACGCACGCCGTGCGCTGCCTCTTCGTGGGCCAGTGTGCGTGTGAGTGCGAGGATGGCGGCCTTGGTGGCGTCGTACAGGCCCATGCCCTTGCGCCCCGTTACGGCGTAGCAGGAGGAGACGTTGACAATGCTGCCCCGGCCCGAGGCGCGCAGCGCCGGCAGCGCGGCCTGGCACATGCCGGCCGTGCCGGTGAGGTTGACGCCCAGCATGGCATCCCACTCGGACGCGCTCGCATCGGCCAGCGAAGAATAATTGCGCATCGCCGCATTGTTGACCAATACATCCAGCGCGCCGAAGGCGTGCAGGGCCTGCTCCACTGCCTGACGGCGCTGGCGGCCGTCGGCGATATCGGCTGTCACGGCATGCACGCGCGCTGCCGGGGTCTGCGTGCGCAAGGCCTGTGCGGTCTGGTCGAGCGCGGCGGCATTGGCATCGAGCAGCACGACGGCAGCACCCTCGGCACAAAAAATCGCCGCTGTGGCAGCGCCAATGCCCGCGCCGCCGCCGGTGATGAGGGCGGTGTGCCCCTGCAAGCGGCCGCTCATGCCGCCGCCGTCAAGGTGCGCGTCATTCGGCCCTGGCTCCGGTGTCCTTGATGACCTTGCCCCAGCGCGGAATCTCGCTGCGGATCCACGCAGCGAATTGCTCCGGCGTGGTCGCCACCACGTCAAACTCAAGTGCGATCAGTTTGTCGCGTATCTCGGGCGAGACGAGAATCTTGACGATTTCGCGGTGATAGCGGTCGATGATGTTTTTGGGCGTGCCGCCGCTGGTGAGAAAGCCGATCCACGAGGTCGCCAGAAAATCGGCATAGCCCGCCTCGATCATGGTCGGCACATTGGGTGTGCCGGGAAAACGCTTTTGCCCGGATGAGGCGATCAGCTTTAAGCGCCCGTCCTTGTAAAACTGCTGCACATTGCCCGGCACAAAAAAGCCGGCCTGCACATTGCCGCCGACCAGATCAGTGATGGCCGGCCCTGCGCCCTTGTAGGGAATGTGCGTGATGTCCACCCCGGCGGCCGATTTCAACATCTCCATGGTGAGATGCGAGGCGCTGCCGACCGCAATCGACGCATACGAGAGCTTGCCCGGCGCGGCCTTGGCGCGCGCCACCAGATCGGCCACACTGTTGATGCCCGCTCCCGGATACACCGCCAGATACTGCGGCGCGGTGACGGCCAGCGTGATTGGCGCGAGGTCCTTGACCGGGTGGTAGGGCATCTTCTCGAACAGCGTGATGTTGATCGCAACCGGCCCGTTGTAGCCGACCAGCAGCGTGTGGCCATCGGGCGGTGATTTGGCCACGAGGTCGGCGCCGATGTTGCCGCCCGCGCCCGGCTTGTTCTCGACAATCACCGGCTGGCCGATGGCCTCTTGCAGCTTGGGTGCCACCAGCCGCGCCAGCACATCGTTGGTGCTGCCGGTGATCGGCACGATGATGCGCACGGTTTTGGAAGGCGACCACTCCTGGGTGGCTTGCGCCGGTTGTGCCGCAGCCGGCAGCGCAGCAGCCGCGCTCAGGAGCGCCACTGCGGCAGCGGGTATCCATCGCACCACATGCGCCAAGGGTGCAAGACGTACCCGAACCGGCAATGACGCCATACAACGCATGGAGGCCGGGTGACAGGTTTGATGCGCGTGGATGATTTGATTCATTGGAGGCTTTCAGTGAGTGGGGCGATGCAGGCAAGGCGTTACGTCAGATCGAATACACCGGCTGGTGCAAGCCATCAGCCAAATGGTCTTTGGCCCAATCAGCCGGGTCCATGCCGCGCTCTAGCAGCACGCCTGCCGCGCGCACGCGCTGCGTGCCGGCATCGAGCGCGGGCGGCTCAACCCCCTGCGCCAGATTTTGTGCCGACTCCAGCAGCATGCGCCGCGCCATGCCAATCGCCTTGTCGGTCGGCAGCAATTGCTCGCGTGCGTGATTCTGAATCGGCCCCATGCTCTCTTGCAGCGAGGCATCCTGCGGCGCAAAACCGAACACGCCGCTGTAGGCGCGCTTCTCGCGCTGCGCCACCCGGTCGATCAGGTAATCGTTATCGCGGTTGGCCTTGGGGCGGAACGACCCGGCCTCATAGTCCACATGAATCCCGCGCCCGGCTGTCATGTCGGCACGCTCGGTTTCGCTCAATGGTTTGGCCGGATGAAAATTGATGCTCCAGGCCCAGCAGTTGTGGTCATCAATTGGCACCCACACATGGCCGCCGAGCGCATGCTCGCCAAATGGCGGAATCAGCGTGAACCACGGAAACAGCCACTGCGTCACGCGCCAGTAGTAGGAGTCCGGCTCGCCATTGCGGCGGCCAAACAGCGTCAGCCCAAAGCCGGTTTTCTCGATATTGAAAATCACATTGCCGTCAGCCTTGATGTAATCGTTGGCCTTGGTACCCATGTGCATCGGGTCAGTGTCAACCTCATAGCGATGCACATATGACACGTGCGCCGTGTCGATGCCGCCTTCCATCGCCTGCAAATAATTGCACTGCTGCAGCCGCTTGGAGATAAATACGTGACTGGCCGGCAAGGTACACCACTCCACTGCGGGGGGATCGGGCTGTTTGTCCGGCGGCCCCATATAGGCCCACACCAGGCCGCCGCGCTCAATGCACGGGTAAGCCTTGATGCCCATCTTCGGTGCCATCTGCGGGGCTGACGGCACATCAACGCACGCGCCCGTAATGTCAAACTTCAGACCGTGATACGAGCAGCGGATACCGCACTCCTCATTGCGCCCGAAAAACAGCGACGCGCCGCGATGCGCGCAAAATTCGTCGATCAAGCCGGCCCGGCCGCTGGTGTCGCGGAACGCGATCAGTTTCTCCCCCATGATCTGCACCCGCACCTGCGCGCCATCGGGATCAGCGATTTCGGATGATTGCAGGATTGGCGCCCAATAGCGCCGCATCAGATTGCCCATCGGCGTGTCCGGGCCAGTGCGCACCAGGGTGTCGGAAGTTGCTTGGTCCATGAGGGGAGGGTCAGGCCGCAGCACACGCAGGTGCGGGCTGAGCGACAAAATGAGAGAGGCCGCAATCTAGCACATGGGCATGCCTGCGTTGACGGGACACAGACTGCTGCTGCCCGGCCTTTGTGCGCCATTCCGATCCTGCATCCTGAGGCGGAAACCGTGCTGCACGCCTGGCATACGGTGCCCGAACAGTCTGAGTTGGACAATTTCGCAGACCTCTGTCAGCAATTCTGGCTGGCAAGCGCAAGATCAGCACCGCGCTGGCGGGAAAATTTGCGAAATATTTTGGTGTGAGTCTGGCGCTGTTCATTACTGTGGCGGCGTGAATCACATACCCGATTCTGTGTGCGGAATCGCGTCCAGTGCGCAGGCAGTGGTTTTTTGGGTAGTAGCCTGAAACCCGCCCCCACCAACGCTTTCAGGCCGGTGCCTGCTGCGGAAATCACCCAGCAGCCAGCCCGCCCATCGCCTCACCCATGCGCACGGTGCGCTCTGGTGCCCATGCCGGATTGAAGCGCATGGCGTCTTTGGGGAACAGCATCACCACAGTAGAGCCGAGCAGGAAGCGGCCCATCGGCGCGCCTTGCTCAAGCACCACCTGGCCCGCTTCGTAGTCCCAGCTGCGCACCTCGCGCGTGCGCGGCGGGTTGACCACGCCGTGCCATTCAGTGGCCATGCTGCCGACGATGGCGGCACCCACCAGCGCCAGCACGAACCGGCCGTGTGCGCCATCGAACACGCACACCACGCGCTCGTTGCGCGCGAACAGGCCGGGGATCATGCGTGTGGTTTGCGGGTTGACCGAATACAGATCGCCCGGCACGTAGATCATGCGGCGCAGTGTGCCGCGCGCCGGCATGTGGATGCGGTGATAGTCCTTCGGGCTTAAGTAGAGGGTGGCGAACGCGCCATCATCGAATTGCGCGGCAAGCGCTGCGTCGCCTCCCACCAGCGCGCGGGTCGAGTAGCGGTGGCCTTTGGCTTGAAAAATTTGATCGTGCTCGATGGCACCGCACTGGCTGAGGGTGCCATCGACCGGGCAGAGCCACGGTGCCGCGGCCAGCGGGCGCGCACCGTCGCGCAGGGCGCGCGTGAAAAACAGGTTGAAGCTGGCGTAACGCTCGATGCGCGGCTCTGCCGCTTCGTTCATGTCTACGCCGTAGCGCTTGATGAACCAGCGAATGATGCTGTGGGTGATGGCGCCGGCGCGGGCGTTGGCGATGTGGCTGCCAAATTGCGTGATGGCTTTTTTCGGCAGCAGTTGTTGCAGCAGTGCTGCGGAGCGGTCAGACACGAAGGGCGGGCGGCGCGTGGCCGGATTTTTATGGTGGCTAATTTTACCGGGTGGGGCGTGGCTCTGAAATAGACAGACCATCACACGCGGGTTAACCCATGTGGGGCACTGCATGCGAACCACACCACGCGGCCCGCCGCATCCGGCCGGCACCGTTCGGCCACCCCGTGCGGGCCGTACCGGCGTAGCCTGCGCCCTTATGCGGCCAGGCCCAGCAGCCGCGCGGCGTTGCCGCCGGTGACGGCGGTCAAATCTTCTCCGGCGAGGCCGGCACTTTTGAGCCAGGCCACCGGGTCTTTCTCGCCCACCGGGTAGTCGCTGCCCATCACCAGGCGGTCTACCCCGACGCGTTCGATCAACACCTTGAGAACGGCGCGGTCGTAGACGCAGGTGTCGTAGTGGAACGCGCGCAAAAAATCGCCCGGCGTTTTGCCGCCGGTGTGGCGCACCGTATCGGGCCGGTTCAGGGTGTTGCGGTCGAGCCGCCCCATGTAGTGCGGGAAATAGCCGCCGCCGTGCGCCATGACGATCTTGATACCGGGGTGGCGTGTCATCACGCCTTCGTAAATCAGCGAGGCCATCGCTTTGGCTTCTTCGATCGATTGCCCGAGCGAATTCCACATCGCATAACGTTGAAACCACGGATCACGCGCGCCTTCGGGGTGAACCCACACGGTG
>JANOYK010000251.1:0-4790 GCA_031428855.1 Burkholderiales bacterium
CACCACCTGGTTGACCAAGCCCCAGCTGAGGGCTTCGTCCGCAGCAATCGAGCGCGCCGAGAACAGCAGGTCGAGCGCGCGGCGGCGGCCGACTGCGCGCGGCAGGCGCTGGCTGCCACCCCAGCCGGGCACCAGCCCGTATTGCGCGTGCTGGTCGCCAAAACGTGCGCCGCTGGCAGCGAAGCAGATGTCGCAGGCCAGTATCAGTTCCAGACCACCGGCCAAACATAAGCCCTGCACCGCAACGACGACCGGCAACGGCTGCTGCTCCAGGCGGCGCAACACGCCGTGTCCGGTCGCGGCAAACTGGCGCAACGATTCGGTGCTCGCACGTACGGCGGAAAATTCGTCCAGATCAGCGCCGGTGCAAAAGTGCTTGCCGGCGGAACACACCAACATCGCGCGCAGATCGGGCAGGTTGCCAAACTGGTCGAGCGCCGCGCCGATGTGGGCAAACACCTCCAGTGACAGACAGTTGTATTTATCCGCGCGGTTGAGCTCGATGATGCCGGTGCTGCCCTCGACCGTAACGCGCACCGGCGCCGTTGACACCGGATCGCTGCCGCTCATATACGCCTCGCATCCTGCGGCGCGTATTGCACCGCCACCTTGCCGACCCGCTCACGCGCGATGATGAGCTTCATGATCTGTGCTGTGCCGTCACCAATCTGCAGGCCCATCACATCGCGCAGGCGCTGCTGGTGCGGGGTGTCATGGGTCCAGCCGTAGTGGCCCATCGTCAAGAGGCATTGATGAATCGCTTCATACGCAAACTTTGGCCCCATCCACTTGCACATCGCTGCTTCACGCGTATGCGGCAAGCCGGCATCGCGCAGGGCCAAGGTTTCATAGCTCAGGGCGCGGATGGCAGCGATCTGTGATTCGGCCTCGGCCAGCGGAAAACTCACGCCCTGATATTGCGCAATCGGCACGCCAAAAGCTTCGCGCTCTGATGCATAGGCCCAGGCCTCGTCGAGCGAGGCTTGCGCGGCGCCGGTGCATTGCAGGCCAATCAGCGCGCGGCTGAAGTCGAAGCCGCGCATCACCTGCGAGAAGCCCTTGTTCTCATCGCCGAGCATCGACTCGACCGGCACTTCAACCGTATCAAAAAACAGCGAGCCGCGCCCGACAATCTTGCTGCCGATGTCGTCAAAGCGGGTGCGCGTAAGGCCCTTCACATCCGACGGCACGAAGAAGGCTGACACGCCGCGCGGGCCATCTTCAACCGGGCCGGTGCGCGCAAACACGACGCTGGCATCGGCCTGATCGGCGCAGCTGATCGAGGTCTTCTCGCCGTCGAGGATGTAGACATCACCCTTGCGGCACGCCTTGAGCGCGAGGTTGCCGGCATCCGATCCGCCGCGTGGCTCGGTCAGGCCCAGCCCCAGCAAGGCCTCGCCCGCCACCACGCGCGGTATCCACTGCGCCGCCAGCGCGGGCCGGGCGTGGTGCTCCAGAATGCTGCCCATCAGCGAGCCGAGCAGCTGCACGTAGGCAACGTTGAAATCACCGTAACCGATCTCTTCCATGATGATGCCGGCCGTCACGCTGCCGAGCCCAAGCCCGCCGTAGCGCTCACCCAGATCAGCGCCGATCAACCCCAGGCTGCCCATCTGCTGCATCAGGGCGCGGTCAATCACGGTCCCGGTTTTTTCGCGCGCCTGGTAACGCGGCAGCAATTGCTCACGCGAAAATGTGCGCGCCGCTTCCTGCATCGCCAGTTGGTCTTGTGACAGCAGTCTTCTCATGGGTGTTCACGGTTACTTTGCCTGTTTGCGAAAACCCGCTGTGCGCTTTTCACGGAAGGCATTGAAGCACCCACCTTATCACTCTGCCTCACGATCACTGTCTGGCCGATGCACCTCGCCGAAACCGTTGGTACAAGCGGCGTTCACATCATGATGACGATAAGACCGTTGGTGGGAGCCATTTTCAGGAAATTGGCAATTCCACAAAAATATCCCTGTCCGCTCGATTGGCGGTGGTGCGCCGTGCCGCATCAGCGCCTATGCGTGACGCTCGCAGGGCAACATAGCAGATTCCAGTCACGTAGAATTCAAGCCGGGCGGGGACTCTATGGAGAGAATGCCGCAGACTTGCGGAGCCGGTGTTTGGGCTTGATCCGGCCGCCATCGACTGCCTCTCTATTCAACCGGAAAATCTGCACACGCGCAATCTCGCCTGACCACCGTGTGATGGGCGGCAACTACCCCGGTGCCGGTATCACGCTCGGGCCAAACAGGGTGTTCGGTTACATTACGGCGCGCCACATCGCCGGGTTGCCAGTGTGGAACCATGCAGCAGGCGCAGCATCCGGTGCGACTGCCAGTGCAATGGCAACACCGGTTGCCCCGGCCAACGGCGCATCATCAGCATCAACATCTCCAGCACCATCAACATCAACATCTCCAGCAACGTCACTAGCAACGTCACCAGCACCATCACCAGCAACGTCACCATCAACTTCACCTTCACTTTCACCATCACCTGAGGAACTGCGCCATGCCGCTTGACACCCTGTCGCCCAACAGCTACCTGTGGGTCGATCACCGCATTTACACCATCCGTCTGCGCAAGATGAAAGATTTTCTCGACGTGTTTGACCGCATGGGCCTGCCGCCGCTGCTCGCCACCATGGGCGCGCCGCTCGGCTTTCACGTCAGCCAAGTCGGCCCGCTCAACCAGTTTGTGCATCAGTGGGGCTATGACAGCCTCGAACAATACGAAGCCTGCTGCAAGGCGCGCGACGCGCATCCCGGCTTTGGCGCCTATCTGGCGGCGTCGATTGACCTCATCACCGCGCAGGAATCGAGTCTGATCCGCCGGGTTGATCTGGCCAGTTTGAAGCACCGCTAACCCGCTGCCGGGTGCTGGCAAGGGCGCCCGCCGTGGCTACCCTTGCCAGCGAGAACTTCCGGGCGCCTGCCCGCGCTTGACTGGCATGACCGGCCCAACTGACCCAACAAAGAAGTAAAGGCGCGCAACATGAAAAAAATCCTGGTGCTGCACGGCGTCAACCTCAACATGTTTGGCAAGCGCGACCCCAAGCAGTACGGCACCATCACGCTGGCACAGATTGACGCGCAGCTAAAAAAACTCGCCAAGGAACTAGGCGTCACGCTCACCGCGTTTCAGACCAATTTTGAAGGCGCGCTGTGCGAGCGCATCCACGCCGCCCACGGCGACGGCACCGCGGCGGTCATCATCAACGCCGGTGCCTGGACTCACTACAGCTACGCCATCCGCGATGCCTTGGCGATTCTGGATGCGCCGATTGTCGAAGTGCATATGTCGAACATCCACGCGCGTGAACAATTTCGCCACCACTCGGTGATCGCACCGGTTGCAAAAGGCCAGATCGCCGGGTTTGGCGTCGACAGTTATCTGCTCGGGCTGCGCGCTGCTGCTGATCTGGTGAAGTAGCACTTGCCCAATTCCCTCCATGACCATGCCCCTCATTAAACAAATCGTCCGTACTGATCTCTGGCTCGACGCCGCATTTGAGGCACGCCTCTCAGACGAAACCGATATCAACCTCCAGCGTATTGCCTGCGTAAGCGACGCCGCCAGCGTAGCGGCTGCGTGGCAGCGCCTAACCGGCGCCCACGCCTACAACGTCACTGCCGCGCGCGACGAATTGCCGCCGCACCTGTTCGTCAACGCCGCCCTGCTCGCACGCTGTCCGCAACTGCTCTGCGTCTCGACCGCCGGCGCCGGCTACGACACCGTCAACGTTGCCGACTGCACTGCTGCGGGCGTGGCGGTGGTCAATCAGGCCGGGGCCAACGCGGTGTCGGTGGCCGAGATGGCGCTCGGCCTGTTGCTCGACGTAGCGCGCCGCATCAGCGAGTGCAACCGCCGCCTGCACAGCGAGCGCGGCTTTGCGCGTGAAGAAGTGATGGGCCACGAGATCCACGGCAAGACCATCGGCATCATCGGCATCGGCCACACCGGCCGGCGCGTCGCCGCGCTGGCGCGCGCGTTTGGCATGGACGTGCTCGCGTTCGATCCGCTGCTCACGGCCGAAGAAATCACCCGGCGCGGCGCGCAGCCGGTGGCGTTCGACGAGTTGCTCACGCGCGCCGATGCGGTCTCGGTGCATTGCCCGCGCGATGCCCACACCACCGGCCTGTTCAACGCCGCTGCCTTTACAAAGATGCGGCGCGGGGCGATCTTCATCACCACCGCGCGCGGCGGCATCCACGACGAAGCCGCTCTCGCCGCCGCGCTGCAATCAGGCCACCTCGGCGGTGCCGGTCTCGACGTGTGGCAGCCCGAACCGCCGCCGCTCGATCACCCGCTGCTGGCCTTGCCCAATGTGGTGGCGACCTATCACACCGCTGGCGTCACGCATGAAGCGCGGCGCAATGTGGCAGCGTGGGCCGCCGAGCAACTCATCGGCATACTCAAAGGCGAGCGCCCGCCGCGCTTGATTAATCCCGAGGTGTGGCCGGCCTATTGCGCGCGGTTTGAGAAGATCATGGGGTTTGCACCGGCGCAATAAATCGAGGATCAAACGCGATGACGCGCCATGCCATACTGCTGGTTGCATCAGGTTCTTTGGCACTGTCACCGCGAAACCCTTGGTGGGAGCGGCTGACGTCATTCACATCAGCTTGACCACAATGCGCACCACGCACATTCAAGCAGCCGGCCTGACGGTGATCGGCTTGGGCGCATCGATCGCGCCGCTCGATTTTTCGGTCAACATCGCCTTCCCCGCCATCACCGCCGCGTTCGGGCTGGAGACGCGCGCGATCCGCTGGGTAGCGGTGTGTTACGTGCTCACC
>JANOYK010000252.1:0-2138 GCA_031428855.1 Burkholderiales bacterium
TGCACGGCTGATTGCCCGAGCGCGCGCTCAGCCAGCATGCGCGCTTCAAGCCAGGGCAAGCCGCTTGCGCGCAGCAGGGCTTCGAGCATCAGGCGGCCGCGCCGCGCAGTGTGGCGCTCATGCGTGACGCTCAGGGCGGCACGCACAAGCGCGACACCCGCCAGCGGCGCTCATGCGTGGTCCCCCGCCAGCGCCGCCAACTGCTCGGCCTGATGCTCCGCCATCAAGGCGCCGGTCAATTCATCCATGTCGCCATCCATGATGAAACCAATTTTGTAGAGCGTCAGGTTGATGCGGTGGTCGGTCACGCGCCCCTGCGGAAAGTTGTAGGTGCGGATGCGTTCGGAGCGGTCGCCTGAGCCGATCAGCCCTTTGCGGGTGGCCGACTCTTTGGCGGCGGCTTCGCGCCGCTCCTTGTCCTTGATGCGCGCGGCCAGCACGGCAAAGGCGCGCTCCTTGTTTTGATGCTGCGAGCGGCCGTCCTGGCACTCGGCGACGATGCCGGTGGGGAAGTGGGTGATGCGCACTGCCGACTCGGTTTTGTTGACATGCTGCCCGCCCGCACCCGAGGCGCGGAACACGTCGATGCGGATGTCGTCCGGGCGGATCACCAGATCGGTGGCGGCATCGGCTTCGGGCATCACTGCCACGGTGCAGGCCGAGGTGTGGATGCGGCCCTGCGCTTCGGTTTCGGGCACGCGCTGCACCCGGTGCCCGCCCGATTCAAACTTGAGGCGTGAATACGCGCCCTGGCCGATGATGCGCACGATCACCTCTTTGAAACCGCCCAGATCGGACGGACTTTCCGAGGTCAGCTCGACCTGCCAGCGCTGGCGCTCGGCGAAGCGGGTGTACATGCGCAGCAGCGCGCCCGCAAACAGGGCCGACTCATCACCGCCGGTGCCGGCCCGGATTTCGAGAAAAATGTTTTTATCGTCGTTCGGGTCGCGCGGCAGCAGCGCGCGCTCCAGTTCTTTTTCGAGCGCGGCCAGGTCATCGCGGGCGGCGCGCATTTCTTCTTCGCCGAAACTTTTCATCGCGGGGTCGGTCAGCATTTCCTGCGCGCTGGCGGCATCGGCTTCGCGCCCGGTGTAACGGCGATACAGCGCCACCACCGGCGACAACTCGGCATGCTCGCGCGTGAGCTTGCGGTAGTGGTCCAGGTTGTTGGTGACATCCGGCTCCGACAGCAGGCTGTCGATTTCGGTCTGGCGCAGGGTCAGTTGCGCCAGCTTGTGGGCCATCGAGGGTTTCATTGCGGCGGCTTCATGGGGGTGCTGCGGAGTGTGCTGCGGGGTCGTGCCTCAAGCACGGGTACATGGTGAAGAGGCGCTCCCACCAAGGGTTTCAGGCTGGTTGCCGCAGACTCACGGCGCTGCGGCGCTCACAATTTATAGAGGGTTTGAATCAGGCGCGTGGCACCGGCTTGGTCATCCGCGCCCGCTTGTGTGAGCGCCGCAGTCGGCGGATGCATCAGCTTGTTGGTCAGGCTGCGGCTGAGCGCTTCGATCACTTCGGCAGCGGGTTTGCCCTGCTCCAGCGCTTTCAGGGCGCGCTGCAGTTCTTCGGCGCGGGTGGTGTCGGCCTGCTCGCGCAGACGCTTGACCAGCGGCGCCGATGCGCGCGTCTCGAGCCAGTGCATGAAGCCCTGCACCCGCGTGTCGATAATCGCTTCCGCCTGCGCCACCGCGCCCTGGCGCGCCTGCAGACCTTCCTGCACCACGCCGCCCAGATCATCTACGGTGTACAGATAGACGTCATCCAAGCGCGCGGCTTCCGGTTCGATGTCGCGCGGCACTGCCAGATCAACCATAAACATCGGGCGGTGGCGGCGTTTTTTGAGCGCGGATTCGATCAGGCCGAGGCCGAGGATCGGCAGCGAGCTCGCAGTGCAGGACACCACCACATCAAACTTGTGCAACTCGGCCGGCAACTCGCCCAGGCGGATCGCGCGCGCCTGCGCGCCGTTGAGTCCGAGCCGCGCTACCAACTGTTGCGCGCGCAGGGCGGTGCGGTTGGCCACCGTGATCGATGCGGGGTTTTGCGCGGCGAAGTGGGTGGCCGACAAATCAATCATCTCGCCCGCGCCGATCAACAGCACATGGGTCTCGGACAGTGACGGAAAAATGCGCGCGGCC
>JANOYK010000253.1:0-2047 GCA_031428855.1 Burkholderiales bacterium
GTCTGCCACCGGGCCTGTGTCTGGCGTGATTCCGGGTTTCCGGCATCGCCCGCAACAGGTTGAGATGGCGCAGGCGATTTTGGCTGCCATTGAGAGCGAGGGCGTGGCCGTGCTCGAGGCCGGCACCGGCACCGGCAAGACGGTGGCGTATCTGGTGCCGGCGCTGCTGGCCGGCGGCAAGGTGATTATTTCGACCGGCACCAAGAACCTGCAGGATCAACTGTTTCACCGCGACATTCCTGCCGTGCGCAAGGCGCTCAAGGCGCCAGTAACGGTGGCGCTGCTCAAGGGCCGCGCCAATTACGTGTGCCACCACTACCTGGAGCACGCGCAGTCGGAAGCGCGCTTGCCCTCACGTGAGGATGTCAAATATCTGCGCATCATCACCAAAAACGTCAAGGCCACGGCCTCGGGTGACCGCGCCGAATTTAAAGGCGTGCCGGAGAACGCGGCGGTGTGGCAGTCGGTGACCTCTACCCGTGAGAATTGCCTCGGACAAGACTGCAAACATTACAAAGAGTGCTATGTGATGGCAGCTCGGCGCGATGCGCAGCAGGCCGATGTGGTGGTGGTCAACCATCACTTGTTTTTTGCTGATGTGATGCTCAAAGACGAAGGCATGGCCGAATTGCTGCCGGCCTGCAATACCGTGATCCTCGACGAGGCGCACCAGTTGCCCGAGACGGCGCGGCTGTTTTTTGGCAAGACGGTGGCCGCCAGCCAGATGATGGAGCTGGCGCGCGACAGCGTGATCGCCGGTCTTGCGCATGCGCGCGAGGCGCACGACTGGGCCACGCTGACGCGCACGCTTGAGACGGCGGTGCGCGACGCGCGCCTGGTACTGCCCGAGATGGGCATGCGCATAGCGCACGCGCAGCTTAAAAAACGTGACGAGCTCGAAGCCGCGCTGCGGGTGGTGCTGGTGAAGCTGCTCGATCTGCGCCGCGCGCTTGAGAGCCAGGCCGAGCGGCACGAGGAGATTGAGGCGGTGATGACGCGCTGCGACGAAATGGAGAGCGGCATTCTGGCCTGGCTGGGGGACTGGAAAGTGGGTGCGGAGAAGCGGAAAAAGCACAAGCCCGACGATGAGCAAACGGCGCAGGAGGACAACCCGCCGGTCCGTTGGGTGGAAAGTTTTGGCGCAACCTTTCATCTGCATCTGACGCCGATGTCGGTGGCCCCGCTATTTCGCGCGCAGGTTGAGAGCCAGGCGCGCGCGTGGATATTCACGTCAGCCACGCTGGCTGTGAAGAACGATTTTTCGCACTACCTCGCTGAGCTGGGGCTGGACGGGATGGAGAACGTGGCAGCGCAGACCTGGGCCAGCCCGTTCGACTACGCGCAGCAGGCGCTGCTGTATGTGCCGCAAGGCATGCCCGAGGCGATGGCCCCCGAGTTCACTGCCGAAGTGGTCGAGCGTGCGCTGCCCTTGATCGAAGCGGCCAACCGCGACAGCGCCGGCGGTGTGTTCATGTTGTTCACGACGCTCAAGGCGATGAACCGCGCCTACGATTTATTGGCCGACCAGCTCAAACGGCGCGGGCTTGACTTGCCGCTGCTGCTGCAGGGCGATGGCTCGCGCACAGAATTGCTGGAGCGATTCCGCAAGCACGGCAACGCCGTGCTGGTGGCGAGCCAGTCGTTTTGGGAGGGAGTCGATGTGAAGGGCGATGCGTTGAAACTGGTGGTGATCGACAAGCTGCCGTTCGCGCCGCCGGATGACCCGGTGCTCTCGGCGCGGATTGATGCGATGAAACAACAGGGCAAGAACCCGTTCATGGAGTATCAACTGCCACACGCGGCGATTGTGTTGAAGCAGGGCGCGGGGCGCTTGATCCGCGATGAAACTGACCGCGGTGTGTTGATGATTTGCGATATGCGCCTGACTGACAAACCCTATGGGCGGCGCATCTGGCAGGCGCTGCCGCCGATGAAGCGCACGCGTGATGAGGCGGAAGCAGTGGCGTTTTTTGACGTGGCGGAGGTTGAGGCCGCCGCTACAATCGACGCGCAAATGTAGGCGCGCCTACATTTGGACGCGCCTACA
>JANOYK010000254.1:0-4832 GCA_031428855.1 Burkholderiales bacterium
GGGGGGGTGCTCAATATTTTGTCCTTGGGGTTCGGCGCTTTGGGGGGGGTTTGGGGGGGGGCTGGGGGGGGGGCTTGTGGGTGGGCTTGTCGGTAAGCTTGTCGGTAAGCTTATGGGCGGGTTCAGTCGGCCAGCGCCTGATAGGTGAGTTGTCGCATCAGCGCGCGATAGTGCCGCCGCACATTGGGCGCGCAAGTCATCAGGATGCCGATCAGCGCTTCCTGCGGGTCGATCCAGAAGTAGGTGCCTTGCACGCCCGACCAGTAGAACTCGCCGGCCGAGCCATGCACCGGGTTGCGCCCGGCCTCTTTGCGTACACAAAAGCCCAAGCCAAAGCCCTGGCCGAATTCAGGGATGGGCGCGGACTCTTCAAACTGCGCGCGCGTGGTGGGCGCGAAGCCAACGCCGGGCGGCAGATGGTCGTGCGTCATCAGCGCCACGGTCTTGCGCGCCAGCAAGCGCACCGCATTAACACCGGTGCCGGTGACGCCGCCATTGGCGAGCATTTGGGTGAAGCGCAGATAGTCGGGCGCGGTGGAGACCATGCCGCCGCCGCCGGATAAAAAATTGGGCTTGATGGTGAGGTCGCGCGCCATCGGCGGGCGCTCGCCGGTGGCGGGGTCGATCAGCGCTTCGGCCAGGCGGTGCGCTTCTGACGCAGGGATATGAAAGCCGGTGTCGTTCATGCCGAGTGGGCCGGTGATGCGCGCGGCGATAAAGGCATCGAGCGGCTGGCCCGACACCACTTCGACCAAGCGTCCCAGCACGTCGGTGGACATGCTGTACTCGAACACGTCGCCCGGCTGGTTTTGCAGCGGCAGTGTGGAAAGTTTGGTAATGAACTCTGCCGTGGTTTGCTTCGCGCTCATCATGTCGGCGGCGCGGTAGGCCTGCTTGACCAGCGAGTCGCCGAACTGGCCATAGGTGACGCCCGAGGTGTGGCGCAGCAAATCCTGCACCGACATTTCACGGCGTGGCGCTGCGAGTATCAACGCGGGCTTGCCATCCTTGCCGGTGGTCTCAACGCCCACCTGCACGTTCTTCATTTCGGGCAGGTAGGTGGAGATCGGGTTGACCAGGCGGATGCGGCCTTCTTCGACCAGCATCATCACAGCGCACGACACCATCGGCTTGGTCATCGAGGCGATGCGGAAAATTGTGTCAGTGGTCATCGGCAGATTCTTCTCGCGGTCGCGCTGGCCGAAGGCTTCGAGGTACGCCAGCTCGCCGTGGCGCGCGATCAACACCACTGCGCCGGACAGCGCGCCGGCGTCAATGTCGGCCTGAAAGGCGCTGGCGATGCGCGCAGCGCGTGCGGGGTCGAGCAGAGTGGAGTCAGCTGGCACGGGGGATTCCTTTGGGTGTGATGAGAGTGGAGAGGGGGGTGCAGAGGGTGCAGAGGAAAACGAAAGGGGCAGAGGACAGTGGGGAGAAACAGCGGGCGGTGGAGCGGGCAGAGAGCAGCGGAGCGGGTATCCGAAAATGGGAAAATGCCGGCAGCGCCACGCAATCAGCCGCAGTCAATCAACGCAGTCATTCTAGCCCGTGCGCAGAACAGGAAATCAGGATGCGCCCAACCGCATTGACGCAACAATTTTCGCATCTGCTGGCGCGCTTTCATGAAGGCGGCGAGGACGACCGCCGGGAATTTCACGAACCGCTGAGCGATGGCAAGCTGTACCGCTTCAATCCCTGCACCGGGCAGTTCCGGCTGCCCGGTGACGTGATTCCCGGTGCAGCGGTGCCGGGGTCCGAGTGAGCGCAAAGCGGTGAACGTAAACTGGTGAGCGCAAACCAGTGAACGCAAACTGACTTGTTCGCAGTCTCGATTGCGTTAGCATCCCACACCGCTTTCCCTTACGGAGATTCTCATGGTCACACTTCTCAAATCGCTTGCCGCCATCGCACTCACCCTCGCAGCCTGCAGCGCTGCCGCGCAGGACAAAGTGGTCTATCACCTCGACAGCGGCATCGCCCAGGCGACCAAGGGCCTGCGCAATATCCGCAACCATCTTGACGTGGAACCGAAGACAGAAATCGTGGTGGTAGCGCATGCCGAGGGGGTGGACTTTTTGATGGAAGGCGCGAAGACGACCAACAATCAGGAATTCGCCGCGCTGGTGGGCGACCTGTCAGGACGTGGCGTGAAATTCGAGATTTGCGAAATCACTCTCAAGAACCGCAATCTCAAAAAAGACCAGTTCATTCTCGGGCCGGGCTTCACCCCGTCCGGCGTGGTGCGCATTGCCAACCTGCAGGTGCGCGAGAAGTTTGCTTATATCAAGCCGTGATGGGAGCGCGGCAGGCAGGCACTGCGGCCAGTGCGGTGTCGCGCCGTAGTAAAATTGCCGCTCTCTGATAATTCACCAAAACCCGCTCCCACCAAGGGTTTCCGGGCCATGCCTGCGGCCACATGACCAGCCCTGAACCGATCCGCCTGTCCAAACGCATGAGCGAGTTGGGTCTCGCTTCGCGCCGTGAGGCGGATGACTGGATTGAGCGCGGTTGGGTGAGTGTGGATGGCACGGTAGCGATTCTTGGCATCAAGGTGGTGCCAGGTCAGAAGATTACGATTGACAAGCGTGCCACCACCCAGCAGGCGCGCCGCGTCACCGTGCTGTTGCACAAGCCGGTCGGCTATGTGAGCGGACAGGCGGAAGATGGCCACCAGCCAGCGAGTGTGCTGGTGCTGCCGGAGAATCAGTGGCATGCGCCGCAGGCTGCCACCAAATCGTCAGCGCAGGCCGCAGTGCAACGCAAGGATTTGTTGGGCCTCGCACCAGCCGGGCGGCTTGACATTGATTCAACCGGTCTGTTGGTGTTGACGCAGGATGGCCGCATCGCCAAGCAGTTGATTGGCGACAACTCGGAAGTGGAAAAAGAATATCTGGTGCGGGTGCAGTACACGAAGCCGGGCGGGCGTTTGCCGGAGGCTGAGTTGAAGCGCCTCAATCACGGCTTGAGTCTGGATGGCAAGGTGTTGCGCCCGGCGCGCGTGACATGGCAAAACGCGGACCAGTTGCGGTTCATTTTGCGCGAGGGGCGCAAGCGCCAGATCCGCCGCATGTGCGAGCTGGTCGGGTTGCAGGTATTGGGATTGAAACGGGTGCGCATTGGCACCGTGACATTGGGTGATTTACCGCAGGGAAAATGGCGCTTGCTTGGGGCCGGAGAGGGATTTGCATGAGCACGGCCAACACAGTTCCGATGATTTCATGGCAGGAGAAGGGCACAACGCACCGCGCGCGCTGGCGCTCGGAGGCGGGGATTGCGCCGCCCAAGCGGGTCGTGATTGCAGACGACACGATGAATGCCGACCGCGCCTACCGCCTCGCGTGCGAGGGCACAGCGCTGTTGTGGCGCGGTGATTTTCAGAATGCGCGCCAGTTGTTGCAGGCCTTGATGCGGCGCGTCGATCAGAAGCCGGAGGAGAAAAAGCCGGCCGCAGCCGCGGCACCGGCCACTGCTGCCTCCGCGAAAGCGCAGGCGGCGCAGCGCGCGCGCGCTGCGGCCTCGCCACCCAAGATCAAGCCCGCACCGACGCCGGCCGAGGCGTTTCATCTGCACCGCATGGCGCAGGCGCAGCGCGCGCGCACGCTCGGCATGCTGCTGTTGCAGTTTGAGCCGGATCATCAGATTGCGCTGCGGCGTGCCCCCGATGTGCGGCGTGCCTGCATTGAGGCGTATGGCGCTGAGCCTGCTGGCGGGGCGGGTGCTGTTGGCGGGACGGGTGCTGCTGGCGGGACGGGTGCCGCAACCACAGCGGGTACTGCAGGCGCAGCCGGTGCCCCGTCTGCACCGCCGCGCTATGTCGCCTCGATGCGCGAACTGCTCGGACTGATTAGCGCTTACGAGTGGCGCAAAAAGGGCGTCGAGATTGCCGCGCTCGATGAGCGCATCCATCCGCACTACGGCGTGTTCGCACCGGTGCGCAGCGAGTATGTGAAGCTGGTTAACCAAGCGCCACTGTCCAAAACCGATCTCGCGTTTGACATCGGCACCGGCACCGGCGTGCTCGCGGCCGTGCTCGCGCACCGCGGCGTCAAGCGCGTGGTGGCGACCGACAACGACCCGCGCGCACTCATCTGTGCGCGCGCCAACATCAAGCGCCTCGGCATGACCGGCAAGGTGGATGTGGTGCAGGCTGATTTGTTTCCACCGTCCACCGCGTTGCCCAAGGCCGGTTTGATCGTCTGCAACCCGCCGTGGCTGCCAGCGCGTCCCAGCGCGCCGCTCGAGCACGCGATCTACGACTTCGAGAGCCGCATGCTGCGCGGCTTTCTGGCCGGTGTGGCCGAGCGTCTGGCGCAACAAGGCGAAGCCTGGCTGATCTTGTCTGATCTGGCTGAGCACCTTGGCCTGCGCACACGCGCCGAGCTGGAACGGTGGATTGACGCCGGCGGTTTGCAAGTGTTGGGGCGCATCGATACCAAGCCCGAGCATCCCAAAGCGTTTGATGTGAGCGATCCGCTGCACGCCGCACGCCGCGCCGAGACCACCTCACTGTGGCGGCTGGCACGGCGTTGAGGCCGGGTTGAGTCTATTGTTTCCGGCATCGGTGCTGCGCGGCGCGCCGCGCCGCCCGGCGCGGGTGCGCCTATTGTGGGTGGCGGCCGGGCTGTCTGTGCTGATGCACTTGCTGGCGCTGCTGGTCTACTGGCCGGATATTTTTCCCAAAGACAAACACAGCGAGATGGCCGGTGACATGCGCAAGTCGATGCGCGTAATGCTGGCACCGCTGCCCGATCAACCACCAACCGCCCCCGCCGCGCGCGCCGCGCCTGCGCCACCGGCACCGCCGCCACCGCGCACTGCAGCGCCCCCACCGCCCC
>JANOYK010000255.1:0-2428 GCA_031428855.1 Burkholderiales bacterium
CTCGTTCAGATCATGATCGCCGCGCAGCAGCAACAGCCAGACCTGCACATTGCTTGAAGTGCCTGCCGCGTCGCGGTCTTCGCTTGCCAGTACCAGCGACTTCACCGTGCGCGCCAGCGGCAGCCCTAGCAGAGCAGCTACTTCGGCACAGGTGGCGGCGCCCGGCGTGGGTGCGAGCTGCATAGGCTGGGTCGGTGCGGAGCGCGTGGCGACAAGCGCTAGCGCCTCGGCCAGCTCGATGTTGGCGGCGTAGTCCGATTGCGGGCAAAACACCAGCGCGTCTTCGCCGGTATCGGCGATGACCTGGAACTCGTGCGAACGCGAACCGCCGATCGCGCCGGTATCGGCAGCCACGGCGCGATAGGTCAGACCGAAGCGGTCGAAAATCCGCTTGTAGGCCTCGAACATGATGTCGTAGCTCTTTTCGGCACCGGCGGCGTCACGATCGAAGGAGTAAGCATCCTTCATGGTGAACTCGCGGCCGCGCATCACGCCGAAGCGCGGCCGCCGTTCGTCGCGAAACTTGGTCTGGATGTGATAAAAGTTGCGCGGCAGTTGCCGATAACTGCGCAGTTCCTGGCGCGCGATATCAGTGATCACTTCCTCACTGGTGGGCTGGATGATGAAGTCACGGTCATGCCGGTCCTTGACGCGCATGAGCTCCGGGCCCATGCTCGAAAAACGCCCGGTTTCTTGCCACAATTCGGCCGGTTGCACTACCGGCATCAATAGCTCGATGGCACCGGCGCGCTCCATTTCGCAGCGGATGATGGCTTCCACCTTGCGAATGACTCTTAAGCCCAGCGGCATATAGGAGTAGATGCCGGCGGACGCGCGCTTGATCATGCCGGCGCGGATCATCAGCTTGTGGCTGGCGACCTCGGCGTCGTTGGGAGCCTCCTTGATGGTGGCGATGAAAAACCTGGATGCGCGCATGCTGGCTATTACCCCTTGAGGAAGTGTCGAAAACGCTGACCAAAGCCGCAGTCACGCGAAGGGTCTTTTCAAGTTGTGGAATTGACAAGACACTTGGTGCGGCAGTTCGCGGGCAGCGAACTTGTTCAGGTTTTTCTTATGTTTATAATGGGGCTAATTTTAAGGGATCAGCGGGTAAATTCATGCTCGACCGTGACGGCTACCGCCCGAACGTCGGCATTATCATCGTCAACCATCGGAACGAGGTCTTTTGGGGCAAGCGGGTACGCGAACATTCCTGGCAATTTCCGCAGGGCGGCATCAAGTATGGTGAAACGCCGGAACAGGCCATGTACCGCGAGCTCCATGAGGAAACCGGCCTCAAAGCCGAGCATGTGCGTGTTCTCGGGCGCACGCGCGAATGGTTGCGCTATGAGGTGCCGCGTGAGTGGATCAGACGCGATTTTCGCGGCAATTATCGCGGCCAGAAACAGATCTGGTTTCTGCTGCGCCTGATTGGCCGCGATTGCGACGTGCGCTTGCGCGCCTGCGACCATCCCGAGTTCGATGCCTGGCGCTGGCATGATTACTGGATTCCCCTGGACACGGTGATCGAGTTCAAGCGTGCCGTCTATGACCAGGCCTTGAGCGAACTTTCACGCCTGCTGTTTGAACGCAAGAGTGAAAGCATGCGGTTTCTGCGCCAAAGAGTGCGCCAGGCGCAGGATGGACCTGCCACTTTGGCGGCGCCCGAGTCGAATCCTGTGCAAGGCCAGGCTGAGCAGGATGCCGCATCCTTTGGGGCGGGGGTAGCGGATTGACGCAGGCTATCCCTTCGATTGACACAAACAATTGGCGATGGCTGCAGCATTCGCCATCATCCTGCGAGTGCAGGAGGGGTCCGCTCGGAAATCCGCCGGATGCTTCAGGCGCGAAGATGCTTCGAAAACGGCATCTTGGATGAAACCCAAGTGCGAAACTTGAAACGTGGTGGGCGCGAGCGCCACAACGGCATACCAAGCGACTAGCATCTGGCGCCGGCCGCTGCATGGTTTGTCGGCGCGTTTGATGGCGCTCGCAGCCAGCGCCGACGCGATTCTTCACGCGGATACAATCGAAGCATGTCATTACCGCTTCATGCCGCGCTCGCGGTCAAGCTGCTCTGCTGGCTTCTCGCACTGGCGGTGTTCTTTCGATTGCTTGCGCGGCACTCGGGATTCACGGGCCCGCAGCGCCGCCGGTTGTTGGGTGCCATGGTGCTGGGTGCTCTGGCTGGGTCGAAGGCGGTATACGCGCTGACCTATCCCGCATTTTTTGCGGCACCACAGGATTTGATTGGCGATTCCGCACTTGCCTTTCTGAGTGGTGATTCGAGTGTGGGCGCACTCATAGGCGGGCGCCTGGCCCTTTGGTTTGCAGATCGCCAGGAAGGTGGTGGGCGCGAAGCTGACGGATTGGTCGTTGCCGTAGTTTCCGCGCTGTTGGTATTGAGCCTGGGCGCTTTTTTCTGGGC
>JANOYK010000256.1:0-5605 GCA_031428855.1 Burkholderiales bacterium
CGCGCCTTGTAAATTTCACCGTGGATGAAGCGCTCCAGATAGGGCTTGCGCGTGTCGCCGTTGAGGGCGTTGCTGTCGAGGTCGAACAGCATCAGGTCGGCAACGGTGACCAGCTCGGGCGCAAGTGAGCGCGACAAAAAAAACTGGCTCGCGTTACCCGGATCACGCGCGCTCACATGGCCGAAACCATCGACCACACCGTGTTGCGCCAGGATGCGGTTGCCCGCGACAGTGTCTTCGATGACAAGTTGTTCAGGGTTCATGCAGGTTCCATTGAGATTCAAAACTGAGATTCAAAACTGAGATTCAAAACTGAGATTCAAGCCGAGACGCAAGCCGAGACGCAAGCTGAGATGCAAGCTGACTTGAATGTGACATTCCATTTGTTTGGCAGGGTGCGCAGACAGGCAGCGCATCCGGATACGCCGCGTTCTGTTTGGATCAACCATTCGGCCCGTCTTTGCGCAGCCGTGTTTCGATCTCGCGCAGCCGCACATAGTAGGCGCGGCCAAGCCGTCCGAGCGGCCGCGTCGATTCCTGTTCGAGCAGATCCACCCGGTGCCGCTGCGCGCCGATCTGGCCGCGATACACGCTCTCGTCAATATGCACCTGCACCACCGTGCCCATGATCCATTGGTTGAGGCCAACATCGAGAATGTCGTAGAGCTTGCACTCGTAGGCAACCGGCGTGCCGGCCACGCGCGGCGGCTTGACGATGGTGGACGGCACTTCGATCAAACCGGTGTGGCCGAATTCACTCTGGCCGTGCGGCAGGTCTTCGGACGAATCAACCATCTGGTCGAACAAGCCCTCGGGCGAGAGATTGACCACGAACTCGCCATTGGCGCGGATGTTGAGCAGCGTGTCCTTCGGGCTGCCTGCGCCGCCGTTGTGGTTGTCGCCGCGCGGCCCGCACGAGAAGCCGAGCACCGGCGGCGACGGACACACCACATTGAAAAAACTGAACGGCGCGATGTTGGTGGCACCCTCGTCGCTGATGGTCGACACCCATGCAATCGGGCGCGGCAACACGGAGTCGCGCAGCAAAAAATACATTTCGGTCGGATTGAACTCCGACACCGGCAGGGAAACCGTGCGGGGGGAAGTGGTGTTGGTGGAAGTCATGTGAAGCTCGAATCAGCGTGCGGGTATGCGGGCAGGCGAGCGCATGCGGCGGCGCGTGCCGCACGTCGCATCTCAAGTCTTACTCCATTGAAATTTTGGCGTCGCGCGCAACGTTGCGCCAGTTCTCAAAATCGCGTTTGACGTAAGCATCGAAGGCTGGCACGTCGAGGTCGATCAACTCGACCCCAAGCGCGGTAAAGCGCTCTTTCACTGCCGTGTTGGCAAGCGCGCGCTTCAACGCCGCCGCCAGTTTGTCGAGCACCGGACGCGGCGTGCCGGCCGGCGCGAACAAGCCGGTGAAGGTCGCCACGTCGTAGCCTGCGACACCGAGCTCGTTCAGCGTAGGCACGTCGGGCAGCAACACCGAGCGCTTGCGCGTGGTCACGGCGAGCGCGCGGATGCGGCCATCCTTGATGTGGCCAATCGAGGCGGTGAGCTGGTCGATCATGCTGTCCACCTGGCCGCCTACCAGGTCGGTGATGGCCGGGCCAGCGCCCTTGTAAGGCACATGAATCAATTTGAGTTTGGCGTCGCGCATCAGCAACTCAATAGCGAGATGGTTGGAGGTGCCGCTGCCGGCTGAGGCAATCGACACCAGGCCCGGCTTGGCGGTGGCCAGCGCGGCAAACTCACGGTAGCTGTTGATGTTCGATTTGCCCGATGCCGTCAACACCATCGGCACCGAATGGATCGGCCCGATCACCACCAGCTCACGCACCGGGTCATACGGCGGATTTTTTGCCACCGCCGGGGCCACCGTGATGGTGCCGGAAGAGCCGAGCAGGAGCGTGTAGCCGTCGGGGACAGCTTTGACCGCCACTGTGGCACCGATAAAACCGCCGCCACCGGCGCGGTTGTCCACCACGATCTGCTGGCCGAGCGCCTCGCCGAGTGCGGTGGCGATGGTGCGCGCGGTGATGTCCACGTTGCCACCCGGGGCGAACGGCACCATGATGCGGATCGGGCGTGTGGGAAAGTCAGGTGCAATGGTTGCCGCCGTTTGCGCTGAGGCCAGCGGTGCTGCGATGGATGCCGCACCGACGCAGAGTGCGGCCAATGCCGTGCGCAGATTGAATCGTTTCATGCTTCCCCCCAAGATGCTTACCCCCAAAATGCTTACCCCGTTATTCCTGCCCATGCTCAAGCCTCGAATGCCGCCGCGTTTTAATCCGCAGTCAGTTTTGATTCTTTCACCAGCCGCTGCCAGAGTTTTGCATCCTCCGCCAAAAATGCGGCGAACTCTTCCGGCGATTTTGACATGGCAGTCTCGGTGCCTTCACGCGCGAACGCCTTGACCACATCGGGCAATTGCACTGCTGCCGTAGCCGCGTCGTAAAGCCGTTTGATGATGGCCGGCGGCGTGCCGGCCGGCACAAAGATGCCGTACCAGAACGCCATTTCGTAATCGGGCAATCCAGCTTCGCGCATGCCGGGCAGCTCCGGCATCAGCGGCGAGCGTTCGCGGCTGGTGATGCCAATGGCGCGCAAACGCCCGGCCTGCACCAGCGGCAACACCGAGGGCGGCGTGCCGAAGGTCATCTGGGTGTCACCCGCCACCACCGACTGCACCGCCGGGCCGCCGCCCTTGAACGGCACATGCACCATGTCCACCCCCGCGATGCGCGTAAACAACACGCCCGACAAGTGCGGTGCCGAGCCATTGCCGGACGAGGCGTAGTTGTATTTGCCCGGCGCTTTTTTGGCAGCAGCGATCAAATCGCGCATGCTGTTGATGCCCATGCCGGTATTGACCGCAATCACCAATGGCGAGGCCGAGACTTTGGTGACCGGGAGAAGATCACGCGCGCTGTAACCGAGCTTGGGGTTGACCGCCGGATTGACCACAATGCTGCTCGGGCTGGCGATGAGCACCGTGTAACCGTCGGGCGGCGCTTTGGCCACATGCTCGGCAGCAATCGACGAGCCGGCCCCGGCGCGGTTTTCGACCACGACGGCTTGGCCGAGCGTGCGGCCCATCGGCTCGGCCAGCACGCGCGCCACATAGTCCGCCGCGCCACCGGGGGCGAAGCCGATCACCAGGCGCACTGGTTTGACCGGATAGCTGACAGCCGACGTCTGCGCGAGGGCCGGTGACAACAGCGAGGGCGCCGGAGCAACCAGAGAAACCAAAGAAACCGCGGAAACCGCGGAAACCAGCGCCGCCAACGCAGCGGTGGCGCGGATGGCGGGAAGGCGGAATACAGCGTGAAAATCGTTTTTCATGGGGGGCGAAGTGTGCCACTAAAAACAATCGCGCGCCCGAGGGAAACCCTGGGGCGCGCGATGGACGGTGCGTCGTGCTGAAAAACTTTACTCCTGCTGAATCCCCGCCAGCACCCAGCTTGCACGTGCGCTCGCCGGCTTTTCCAGATTCCAGACTTCGCTGAACGGCTCAGCCGGGCCGCCCACCGTCTCGCGGATCATGCCGGACAAACGCACGCTCGCCAGCGTCTTCTCGCCCTGCTCCTCAACTCCGAGCATCAGCGCGTCAAGCGAAACCACATCGGTCTGGTTGTGCGCATCACCGCGCGCCACCAGATCAAGCTTGATCTCGGCGAACATTTCAGGTGTGGTGAAGGTGCGGATATCACTCTCGTTGCGCGCATCCCATGCCGCTTGCAAACGCACGAAATACATCTTGGCGATGTGGTTGAAATCGTCGACATCGAAGCCGGCCGGGATGGTCCAGGTACCCGCGGTTGCCGCGGTTGCCGGGGTTGCCTGAGCTTCCGTGACGGCAGGCGAGAACGCCGCCGCAGCGGCACCAGCGGCACCACCGGTTGCAGCAGCGGCGCTGACAAACGGCGCAGCGCCGCTGTTTTGGGCGGTGAACGCCGTGGCCGGTGCGGCAGCAGGTGCTGCGGCAGTGTTGTACGCCGGCGCGGGCGTCACGCCGGTGCCTGCATCTGCACCAGCACCCGCCAAGGCAGGCTGCGCCGCGGTGTCAGCCGGCGGTGCACTGCGGTTCTTCCACATGCGCCAGACAAAAAACGCCGCCAGCGCCAGACCGGCAATCATCAGGAAGGAGCCAAGCATTTCAGCCATCGCGCCGCCCAGGCCGAGATGCGACAACAGTGCCGCGATGCCCAGACCCGCCGCCAGACCAGCCAGCGGCCCAAGCCATTTGTTGCGCGCCGGAGCGGGCGCAGCAGCGGGCGCGGCCGGCGTAGCCGTCCCGGCTTTGGCCGGAGCAGCGGCTGGTGCCGCAGGGGCCTGCTTTTGCGTCACGTTCGAGGATTGCTTGCCGGCCGATTTGCCGCCACCCATGCGCGCCGCCTGGGCCTCATGCGCCACCACGGTCAGGCCCGCCAAAGCGGCAATCGACAAGCCAAGCAGGCCGTGTTTCAACAGTTTGTTCATGTAAGGTCTCCGGTGAATCTGATTTTGTGTAGTGCCAAGTGGGGAAGAATACGCCAATTTCAAGCCGTCTGCGGCAGCGTTGTGCCACGCTTTTGGCCAATCTGCGGGCGGGTGCGCCACCACAGCCATAAGACAATCAACAGGTTCAGCAAGTTCCATCCTATTCCGTTAAAAAACGCCGCCTTGTACGAGCCGGTGAGATCAAAAATCGCCCCCGACATCCAGCCGCCCAGCGCCATACCCAGCAGAGTGAACATGATGACGCCCCCGACCCGCGCCCCGGCCTCGGCCGGCGCAAAATATTCGCGCACGATGATCGCGTAAGAAGGCACGATGCCGCCCTGAAACAGCCCGAACATGGCCGAGACCACGTAAAGCGAAACGAGCGAATCGAACGGTAAAAACAGCAGCAGCGCCAAACCCTGCAAGCCGGAACCGAGCAACAGCGTACGGATGCCGCCGATGCGGTCGCAGATCGCGCCCGAGATCAGGCGGCTGACGATACCAAAGCCGAGCATCAGGGACAGCATCTGCGCGCCACGCGCTGCCCCAAATCCCAAGTCACCGCAGTAAGCGACGATATGCACCTGCGGCATCGACATCGCCACGCAGCAGGCGGTGCCAGCGATGCACAGCAGCACTTGCGCTGCGCGCGGCGTCAAGCCAAACGGTTTGTCCGAGATGTGGCTCGACGCCACCCCCACCCCGGCGGCCACCGCCAGCGGCGGGCGGCGGCGCAGCAACGGCGCCAGCGCAAACATGAGCATGCCGCAAAAGATGCCAAGGCCGATGTAGGTGGCGCGCCAGCCATGCGTCTCGACAAAGCCCTGCACAATCGGCGGCCACACCGCACCAGCTAAATAATTGCCGCTGGCGCACACCGCTACCGCAATGCCGCGCCGCTTGACAAACCAGAGCGAGGTGTCGGCAATCAGCGGCGCGAACGTAGCCGACGCGCCGAACAAACCGAGCAGCACCCCGTGAACGATGCCGAACACCCAGATGTTGGGCGCATGGGCCGCCGCAATGAAGCCAAAACCGATGCCGCACGCGCCGATCATCAGCGGCAGCGTCACACCGACTCGATCCGCCAGCCGCCCCATCAACACACCGCCAGTGC
>JANOYK010000257.1:0-3653 GCA_031428855.1 Burkholderiales bacterium
ATCAACACGGTGTCGCCGTGTCTGATCCATACGTCACGCTTCGAGGCGCTCAAGAAAAGCGACCCCGCACTCGCCGATAAGTTTGAACGTGTCATCCCCAAGGGCCGCGGCGTTGCGATAGAAGAAGTGGTCGATGCCGTATGCTTTCTCGCCAAGCGCGAGACCGGGTTTATCACCGGGCAGGAGATCAGCATCAATGGCGGCAGCGCGATGCCATGATGCGGCACGAAAAAAAAACCAGCGTGGGAACCGGCACGAAAACCAGCAGAGGAACCAACATGGGAACCAGCATGAACCATCTGAAGTGGACCGCGTTGCGTGCGGGCATGGCGGCCATCGTCATGACGGTCTGTAGCACCGCTGCAGCGCAGGGCTATCCGAACCGCCCGATCCGCATTGTGGTGCCGTACCCGGCGGGCGGTGCGACCGATCAGATGGCGCGCATCATCCAGCAACCGCTATCGGAAATCCTCGGCCAGCCGATCATCATCGACAACAAGGCGGGTGCCGGTGGTGCAATTGGCACCGATGCCGTCGCCAAGGCTGCGCCGGATGGCTACACGCTCACCTTCGGCAACGCCGGGCCCAACTCAATGGGCCCGGCGATCAAGAAGACGCCGTATGACCCGTTCAAAGACCTGGCACCGATTTCGTTTGTGGCCAACGTGCCGCTGTTTCTCGCAGTGCATCCATCGATGCCGGCCGGCAACGTCAAGGAGTTGATCGATCTGGTCAAGGCCAATCCCGGCAAATACAACTTTGGCTCGGTCGGTATTGCCTCGGCCTCGCATCTGATTGGCGAATATTTCAACTTTGTGACCGGCTTGAAGATGCTGCACGTGCCCTACAAGGGCGGTGCGCCGGCCATGCTCGGGTTCATCGGCGGCGAGGTGCAGGTGATGTTCATGACCGGGCTCGATGGTTTGCAGCATGCGCGCGCCGGCAAGCTCAAGGTGTTGGCAATTGCCACCGAAAAACCCACCGAGCTGGCACCCGGCGTGCCGGTAGTGGCCGACACGGTGCCGGGCTTCAACGGTGCGGTGTGGTTCGGCCTGCTCGCGCCGGCCGGCACACCCCCGGAGGTGATTGCGCGCCTGCACGATGCGGTGGTCAAGACGGTGGCGCGACCGAATGTGAAGAAAGCGTTGGGTGATCTCTCGGCTGACGCCGTGGCCAACACGCCGCCCGAGTTTGCGCGCGTGATTGCGGCAGAATTGGCGCAGTGGACACGGGTGGTCAAAGACTCAGGCGCGAAGTTTGAGTAGGGCGCGCTCGGCGTACCGTCCTGCCGCCTCGCCTCGCCGCATCACGGTTCCGCACGGCCGCTCCGCACTACCTAACGCAGCGCCTCCCCGCGTCACCGCACCACCGCACCCACCGAAGCAAAGGCAAGCTCCATGATCCGCTACAAAAAACTCGGCTACGTTGCTTTGAACGTCACTGATCTGGCGCGCTCCACTGCCTTCTACCGCGACACCCTCGGCTTGCAGCCGGTCGAGAACGAGCGCGCGGGCGCGGGTGAGCCGCAGTTTTTCCGCTGCGATTGGGATCATCACAACATCATGTTGTTCGAGGGTGCTGCGCCGGGGCTGAAGCGGATTGGCTTCGAAATGGAATCGGCTGCCGAACTGGAGCGCCTGTTTGCCCTGCTCAAGAGCCGCAGTGCCGACGTGTGGGAAGTGCCGCCGGCAGAGTCAACGCGGTTTCACCAGCGCCGCAGCATCCGCCTGCGCGAGCCGCACACCGGCGCCACTTTCGAGTTTTACGACCACATGGGTGAATTCGGCGGCCAGCCCTATGTGCCGACGGTCGCCAAGATACAGCGCTTGGGCCACATCGTGCTGCGCACGCCTGCCTATGCCGAAGCGATCAAATTCTTCACCGAGGCGCTCAACTTCCAGATCTCGGACGTGATCGAAGACGCGGTCACATTCACGCGCTGCTTTCCCAATCCATTCCACCATTCGCTCGGCATCGGCAACGGCAAAACGCGCGGCTTGCACCATGTCAACTTCATGGTCACTGAGGTGGACGACATCGGCCGCGCGATCTGGCGTTTTAACAATGGCCAGGTGCCGATCGTCAACGGCCCGGGCCGCCACCCGCCCTCGGGCAGCATGTTTCTCTACTTCCTCGACCCCGACGGCCTCACGCTCGAATACAGCTTTGGCATGGAGGAATTTCCCGAGACCGGTGCGCGCAAGCATCGTGTGCTGGAGCCGATCCGCGCTTCGTTCGACTACTGGGGCGCACCGGTCGATCCACGCAAGGCAGCGGTGGGTGAGATCGAGCCCTGAGAGGCGCTGCCAGAGCGGCTGTCCGCTGCTGGCCCGCTGAGATCCGCACCTGGAGCGGGTTTCAGAGGCATGCCACCTTTGGCGGGCGGCCGGCGCGACACCACCGGCAGCGCGCGCCTAGACGCTTGTTGACATTTCTGCGCTCGGGCGGTGGTGTGTCAGCGCATGGAAACGGCGGCTGGCGCTGGCGACGCCGCGCCGCTGCCGGACTTGCACCGCCAGTTTGTCACCGAGACCGGGCGCGTGATGGCAGCACTCGACGCACTGTGACGGCGGGCGGCCCGGTCAGGCGTTGCCGCGGGTTAACAGCGTCAACCGTGCCGCCTGCGCCGGATTGACCGCGCCTTTTGGTGCGCGTCCCTGCAAAATTTCTGCGGCCTGCGCTGCAGTTTCCAGCGCCTGATGTTCAATCGCGGCGGGCGTGAGTCCACCCAGATGCGGCGTGGCGATGATGTGTGGGTGGCGCGCGATGGCAGGTGTCGGCATTTGATCGGCTGCGCGCCCGACGTCGATCGCGCAGCCGGCCAGGTGGCCGCTATCGAGCGCCCGCAGCAGCGCGGCTTCGTCGACCAGGTTGCCGCGCGAGGGGTTGATGAAGCATGCGCCCGGTTGCATCTGCGCGAAGGTGGCGTCATTCATCAGGTTTTCGGTTTTGTCATTGGCGATGGCGAGGCAGATCACGATGTCCGCTTTTGCCAGCAACTGCGGCAGCGCGGATTGGGTGATACCAGGGTGCTCCACCTTGGCGTACGGGTCGCTCACGATCACGCGCATGCCGAACGCGAGCGCGAGCGGGCACAGCGCGTGGCTGATCTGGCCGTAACCGATCACGCCCAGGGTGGCGCCACGCAGCTCGCGCCCCATCGCCGCCACCGGCACGCGTCCGGCGTGATACGCCTCGGCAGACGCGCTGATGCCGCGCGACAAGTCGATCATTGCGCCAATGCACCACTCGGCGACAGCGGTGATGAAGCCCGCGCTCGCCTGCGTGATCAGGATGCCCTGCGCGCTGGCAGCGGCAACATCGACGTTGCGGATGTCGATGGCGCAGCGTGAGAAGGCGATCAGCTTGGGTACCAGGCCGAACAACTCTGCCGCGCCCGGGGTTTGGCGGTAGCTGATGATGATGGCGCAATCTTGCGCCGCCTCGGCCAGTTCAGGCATCGTCAACTCGCGCCCAAGCGGGTTGAACTTGACCTCGGCAATTTTTTTGAGCGCAGCGATGGCCTTGTCGCCGTAATATTTTTCGAGCGCTTCGGGCGGGTGGGTGAGGAAGACTTTGTGCATGGTGTGATGCGCTTTTGGGTGGGCTTGTGGGTGGGCTTGTCGGTAAGCTTGTCGGTAAGCTTATGGGCG
>JANOYK010000258.1:0-1936 GCA_031428855.1 Burkholderiales bacterium
GGAAGTGATCGAATTCACACTCAACGGCAAGACAGTTGAAGCCTTCGACGGCGAATCGATCCTCAACGCCGCCAGGCGCGTGGGCGTGGCGATTCCGCATCTTTGCTACAAGGATGGTCTGCGCGCCGACGGCAATTGCCGCGCCTGCGTGGTCGAGGTCAAGGGTGAACGTGTGCTGGCACCCTCGTGCTGCCGCGTCGCCACCCCCGGCATGGAAGTCACCACCAATTCAGAACGCGCCGAAAAGTCGCAAAAGATGGTGCTCGAATTGCTGTTGTCGGACATGCCTGAACAGTCTTACCGGCCCGATTCCGAACTCGATCTGTGGGTCAGGAAAATGGACGTTACCGTCCGAAAACCCTTGGTGGGAGCGGCTCGCAGCCGTGTGGCAGCAGATTTTTCGCATCCGGCGATGGCGGTCAACCTCGATGCCTGCATCCAATGCACGCGCTGTGTGCGCGCCTGCCGTGAAGAACAGGTCAACGATGTGATCGGCTACGCCATGCGTGGCGACCAATCCAAAATTGTGTTCGACCTTGACGATGCGATGGGCGACTCCACCTGCGTCGCCTGCGGCGAGTGCGTGCAGGCTTGCCCCACCGGCGCGCTGATGCCGGCCCGCAATGTAGGCATGTCCGTCATCGACAAAAAGGTCGATTCGGTCTGCCCCTACTGCGGCGTCGGCTGTCAGCTCACCTACAACATCAAGGACAACAAGATTCTGCACGTCGAAGGGCGCGATGGCCCGGCCAATCATGGCCGCCTGTGCGTCAAGGGCCGCTACGGCTTTGACTATGTGCATCACAAACAGCGTCTCACCAAACCTTTGATCCGGCGCGAAGGTGCGCCCAAATCCGGCGAGTTCAGCATGGACCCGGACAACCTCGCCACGATTTTCCGCGAAGCCTCCTGGGAAGAAGCGCTCGATTTTGCCGCCAACAAACTCAAATCAATCCGCGACACCCACGGCAAGCAGGCGCTGGCCGGGTTCGGTTCGGCCAAGGGCAGCAATGAAGAAGCTTACCTGTTCCAGAAGCTGGTGCGCACCGGTTTCGGCAGCAACAACGTCGATCACTGCACGCGTCTGTGCCATGCCTCCTCGGTCGCTGCCCTGCTCGAAGGTCTCGGCTCGGCGGCGGTGTCCAATCAAGTCTCGGACGTGGTTAAGGCCGAAGTCATCTTGGTGATCGGTGCCAACCCGACTTCCAATCATCCGGTCGCCGCCACCTGGATGAAGAATGCCGTCAAGAACGGCACCAAACTCATCATCGCCGACCCGCGCAAAAATGATTTGCACCGCCTGGCGTGGCGCTACCTGCAGTTCAAGGCCGACACCGACGTGGCGCTGCTCAATTCGATCATGCATGTGATCGTGGCGGAGGGGCTGGTCGACAAAAAATTCATTGCTGAGCGCACCAGTGGTTACGCGGCGATCCGCGACAACGTGAAAGGTTATGCACCCGAAGCGATGGAAAAAATCTGCGGCATTCCGGCCGAGACCATCCGCGAAGTTGCGCGCGCCTTCGCCACTGCCAAAAGCTCGATGATTCTGTGGGGCATGGGCATCTCGCAACATGTGCACGGCACCGACAATGCGCGCTGCCTGATCGCGCTGTCGATGATTACCGGCCAGATCGGCCGGCCCGGCACCGGCCTGCATCCGCTGCGCGGCCAGAACAATGTGCAGGGCGCGTCTGACGCGGGGCTGATCCCGATGATGTTCCCGGACTACAAGCGCGTCGACAACGTGGAAGCGAACGCGCGTTTTGAAAAACTCTGGGGCGTGGCGCTGGACAAAAAGCCTGGTCTCACCGTGGTGGAGATCATGAACAAGGCGCTGGCACCCGACACCGACCCGCAAAAAATCCGCGGCATGTATGTCGAAGGCGAGAACCCGGCCATGTCCGACCCCGATCTGCACCACGCACGCGAAGCG
>JANOYK010000259.1:0-5945 GCA_031428855.1 Burkholderiales bacterium
TGTTGCGCTCTCTTGTCTATGGCTGCTGTGGTCTATGGCTGCTGTGACGTTTATCTTATCGAGAAATCCGGGTGCGCGCTACAATTGCCTCTGATGACGCGCTTAGCCCATCCACACCTGTGCTTGAACGCATCAACGCGAACGCCTCGCGGCCTGCGCTTCAGGTCACACTTTCCTAACGGCGCAATACCTTTCATTCCATCAGGAGTTTTCCCATGACGATCAAAGTCGGCGACACCATGCCAGCCGGTACGCTCAACGAATTCATCGAAATCGAAGGAAATGGCTGCACGGTCGGCCCCAACACATTCAAGGTCGAAGAGCTGGTGAAAGGCAAAAAAATTGCCATCTTCGGTTTGCCCGGTGCCTACACCCCCACCTGCTCGGCCAAACATGTGCCCAGCTATCTGGCGCAATACGACGCGCTCAAGGCCCGTGGCGTGGACGAAATTTGGTGTATCTCGGTCAATGACGCCTTTGTGATGGGCGCATGGGGCCGCGATCAAAAATCGGACGGCAAAATCCGCATGATGGCCGATGGCAGCGCCGATTACGTAAAGAAGCTGGACCTCACGCTCGATCTGACCGCGCGCGGCATGGGTGTTCGCGCTGACCGCTTCTCGATGCTGGTCGACAACGGCGTGGTCAAAAGCGTCAATCGCGAAGCGCCTGGCAAGTTCGAGGTCAGCAACGCGGAAACCTTGCTCAAACAGCTTTGAGTTCCGGCCGCCCCAAAAAAGAATCCCCGCCAGCGGGGATTTTTTTCGGCCACAGCGGAGGATACACGCTGGAAACCGTTGGTGGGCAACGGTTTCCAGCGCATGGCAGGCCGACGTCAGAGCAGCGCCAGATTGTCCCGGTGGACCAGTTCCGGCTCATCCACAAAACCCAGAATCCCCTCAATCTCGCCAGAAGGTTTGCGCATGATGAGGCGCGCCTCGCCCGCCGCATAGTTGACCAGCCCGCGCGCAATTTCGCGCCCGTCGGCGGCGCGAATCGCCACCACTTCGCCGCGCTCAAACTCGCCTGACACGGCAGTCACACCCACCGGCAGCAGACTCTTGCCATCAGTCACCAGGGCTTTGGCGGCCCCCGCATCGAGCGTAACCGACCCGCGCACCTGAAGATGATCCGACAGCCACGCCTTGCGCGCCGACACCGGCGGCATCGCAGCTGTCAGATGGGTGCCGATACGTTCACCGGCGGCGAGACGCTCCAGCACGTCACGCTCGCGGCCGGACGCGATCACGGTATGCGCCCCGCTCTTGGCAGCGCGCTTGGCCGCGAGAATTTTGGTCAGCATGCCGCCTTTGCCAATGGTGGACCCGGCCCCGCCCGCCATCGCCTCCAGCGCAGCGTCGCCGGCCGCAGCGTCTGCCACCAATCTGGCATTCACGTCCTGGCGCGGGTCGGCGGTAAATAAACCGGCTTGATCGGTCAGGATCACCAGCGCGTCGGCCTCGATCAGATTGGCCACCAGCGCGCCGAGGGTGTCGTTGTCGCCAAATTTGATCTCGTCCGTCACCACCGTATCGTTCTCGTTGATGACGGGAATCACGCCCAGACCGAGCAACGTGAAGAGCGTGCTGCGCGCATTGAGGTAGCGCTTGCGGTCAGCCAGATCGTCATGCGTCAGCAGCACCTGTGCAGTCTCAAGACCATGTTCGCGAAAGCAGCTCTCGTACACCTGCACCAGTCCCATCTGGCCGACGGCGGCGGCAGCCTGCAATTCGTGAATCGCGTGCGGGCGTTTGCGCCAGCCCAGCCGCAGCATGCCTTGGGCGATGGCACCGCTGGATACCAGCACCACCTCCTTGCCGCTCCGCCGCAGCGCCGCGATTTGCCTGGCCCACAACGCGATGGCCGCACCGTCAAGCCCGCGGCCTTCATTAGTCACCAGGGACGAGCCGACCTTGACGACGATCCGCTTCGCTGTGGCGACCGCTGTCACGCCTGCTGCTCCTGCTCTTGCTCCTGCTCTTGCTCTTGCTCCTGCTGCTGCGTCTGCTGCCGTTGCTCTGCGAGGTACTCGCCGATTTCCTGACACAGCTTGCGGCAACCCTGGCCTGATATGGCCGAAATCGTAAAGACACGCCCCTTCCAGCGCAATCGGCGCACAAAATCTGCCACCTTTTGCACCCGTACGGCATCATCCGGAATCAGGTCGGTTTTGTTCAGCACCAACCAGCGCGGCTTGGCGAACAGCGACTTGTCATATTTTTTGAGTTCCGCCACGATGGCGCGCGCATCGGCGACCGGGTCTACCGCTTCATCGAACGGTGCCAAGTCGACCAGATGCAGCAACAAATGCGTGCGTTGCAAGTGTTTCAGAAACTGAATCCCCAAGCCTGCGCCATCGGCTGCGCCGGCAATCAGACCTGGCACGTCGGCAATCACAAAGTCCACCGTGTCAGTCGCGCGCACCACGCCCAGATTGGGGTGCAGCGTCGTAAACGGATAGTCCGCCACCTTGGGCCGGGCGTTCGAGACCGCGCGGATAAAGGTGGACTTGCCGGCGTTGGGCATGCCCAGCAGCCCCACATCGGCCAGCACTTTCAATTCAAGCTTGAGTTCACGCTCCACCCCTTCGACGCCGGTGGTGTACTGGCGTGGCGCGCGGTTGGTGCTGGACTTGAAATGCATATTGCCGAGACCGCCTTCGCCGCCTTTGGCCAGCACCACTTGTGCGCCATCGCTGGCCAAATCAGCCAGGGTTTCGCCGGTGTTCTCGTCAACGATCACGGTGCCGACCGGCATGCGCAGGAGCACGTCATCCGCGCCTTTGCCGTATTGATCCGAACCGCGTCCCGGTTCGCCATTTTTGGCGCGGTGAATCCGCGCGTAGCGATAGTCAATCAGGGTATTGATATTGCGGTCGGCAACCGCAATCACACTGCCGCCGCGGCCGCCGTCACCGCCGTCGGGGCCGCCTTCAGGCACAAATTTTTCGCGCCGAAACGACGCCATGCCGCGACCGCCGTCGCCGGACTTGATCTGGATGCGCGCTTCGTCGATGAATTTCATGATCTATCCGCTCTATGTAACAAACATGTGCCAAACAGGCAACCGGCACGCACTAACAACACGCACTAAACCAGCACGCCACACGCGCTCAGCACGCTCCGAAACAAAAAAGCCCAACCGGCATGTACCAGTTGGGCTTTTCGGCGTGAGCTTGGGAACCGGGAAGCCGCTGGGCCTTATGCCGGCACAACACTCACAGTGCGGCGCTGCTGCGCGCCCTTGACAGCAAATACCAGCTTGCCTTCTGCGGTGGCAAACAAGGTATGGTCCTTACCCATGCCGACATTGTCACCAGCGTGAAACCCGGTGCCGCGCTGACGCACGATGATGTTGCCCGGAATCACCAGTTCGCCGCCATACTTTTTGACGCCGAGCCGTTTTGATTCTGATTCACGGCCGTTACGCGTAGAGCCGCCGCCTTTTTTGTGTGCCATGCGCTGCTCTCCTTAGGCGTTGATCGCCGAGACTTCGATCTCGGTGTAGTTTTGACGGTGACCCTGATGCTTCTGGTAATGTTTGCGGCGGCGCAGCTTGAAAATCTTCACCTTGTCAGCACGGCCGTGCGACACCACTTTGACCGTTACCGATGCCCCCACGACCAGCGGCGCGCCCACTTTGACTTCACTGCCTTCACCCACCATCAACACCTGATCGAGAATAATTTCCTGACCGATGTCTGCAGGTATCTGTTCTACCTTTAATTTTTCGCCATTGGCAACCCGGTACTGCTTGCCTCCGGTTTTTATGACCGCATACATGGTTATGTCCTTGAGAAAACGCCAGCCGTCACGTAAGAATCGCGCCGACCCTGCGCAAAATTCCCCCGCACCAATTGCAGGGAACTGATAAGAATAACCGAAAATCCCAATAAAGTCAAAGGCTTCGCAGTGCCCAAGTTCCGCGATGAAATAAATAAGCAAGCCGGAGAACCGCGCCAGTGCTTGTTATCAGGCCGATTAGCCTCATATGGGAAGTCACTTATTGAGTGACACTTATTGAGTGACTTTTGCGAGGTGAATGATGGCTGGTATGACGCGCAACGTGCTTCCGTTCAAATTGCAGGCGACGCCTGAACTGCTCACGGCCAACGCCGGCCTTGCGGTGTTCGGCGAATTTGTGCGCGCCGTGGGGATACCGCGCGCAGTGGAGCAATGCCTGCCGGCACCGGGCAGTGCAGGTGGCTATGCAGCGCTCGCTTATGTGATGCCCTTGACGCTGATGCTGTGTGGCGGCGGGCGCAGTCTGGAAGACCTGCGCCAGATTTACACCGATGACGGACTGCGCCGCCTGCTCAAGCTTGACCACACACCGAGCACAGATGCGGTCGGTGACTGGTTGCGCCGCATGGGCCAGGCAAAGGGGCAAGGCATGGGGGCCGGTCTGAGCGGATTGGGCCAAGTCAACCGGCGCATCGTGGCGCAACGCCTGCGCCAGATGGAGCGCGCCGGAGACGCCGGAAGCGCCGGAAGCACCTGCAACAGCAGAAGCACCAGCCACACCCTGGACATTGACGCGAGCCAGATTGTGGCCGAGAAAGAAGCGGCGAAATGGACTTACAAAGGGGAGCGGGGTTACATGCCGATCGTCGGCCATCTGGCCGAGGCGGGCGTGGTGGTGCATGAAGAGTTTCGTGATGGCAATGCCGCGCCAGCGAGCGGCAACCTGCCGTTTATCAAAGACTGCCAGGAGGCGATGCCAAGCGGACACCGGGTCAAGCGGCTGCGCGCTGATTCGGCCACCTACCAGGCCGAGGTGTTCAACTACTGCGAGGCGCAGGGCATTGAGTTTGCCATCGGCGGGCGCTGGGGCGCATCGGTGACTGCGCTGGTGCAGGGCATCGGCGAAGCGCAATGGAAGAAGTACGCAGACTGCGCCATCGCCGAAGTCACGCACAGCATGAACGAGACCGGCAAGGCGTTTCGTCTGGTCGTGGTGCGGCGGCAGCATCAGGCCGATCTGTTTGACGAGCAGGGCCAGCCGCAGGAGGCCAAACTGCTCATCAAGTACACGCTGATCGCCAGCAACTTCGCGGCAAACTACAGTGCCGACGACATTTACATCTGGTACTGCCAGCGCGGCCAAGCCTCGGAGAACGGCATCAAGGAACTCAAGATTGGCTTTGGCATGGAGCGCATGCCTTGTGGTCAGCTCGGTGCCAATGCGGTGTTCTTCCGGATCGGGGCGATTACCCACAATTTGTTTGTGCTGTTCAAAGCCGTCACGCTCGATCCTTCGTGGCAGCGCCATCAGGTGCAAACCGTGCGCTGGCGCTTGCTGCATCTGGCCGGCAAGGTGATTCACAGCGCGCGCGGCCAAATTCTCAAGGTCAGTGCCGCTGCGCTCGATATCCTGGAGACCATCCGCAGGCGTACGCGCGAGTTTGCCGTGCTGGCTCGCGCGGCACCAGCGTAGCAAACATCCGGCCCCTCCCCTGCACGCATCACGCCCCCCAGATTGGATTGGGCGTGGCAGTGGCTCGCCCACGCCACGCAAGTTGGGGTGTTTTACCGCACCCAGTACCTACAATTGCTCCGGCAACCCACCGTGCTGCGTTGCCGCCCCGGCGAATTTGATACTTTGCCTGTTTTTTAGGCAGCACTCAGACTCCATTTAAATTGCATCGCGGAATTTGGGCAAGCCAGGCATCACACCAAGCCAAGTGTGCACCAAGGCGGGCATCACACCAAGCCAAGTGTGCATCAAGCCAGGCATCACCCAGCGGGCTCAATTGACGCACTGCACACAGAAATTGCGCCGGGAAACTGCACTTCCACGGCGCCACCGGCACACCGCAGAAAAAAGCCGGCTTGGGCGAAAATAGCGCCGCACCGTTTTTCTCCCTCTTCACAAAGACTTCCCCTCTTGACTACCGATCTGGCCGGCTGGATAGGCCGCACCGAAACGATTGAAGACACCGCCAC
>JANOYK010000260.1:0-15623 GCA_031428855.1 Burkholderiales bacterium
TATATCACGAGAAAATCCTGGCCGGTTTTGCCGGCGGCACCGCTGATGCGTTCACGCTGTTCGAGCGCTTCGAGGCCAAGCTCGAAAAGCACCAAGGCAACCTGCTGCGCTCTGCCGTCTAGCTGGCCAAAGACTGGCGAACCGACCGCATCCAGCGCCGCCTCGAAGCGATGCTGGCGGTGGCCGACCGCGAACACTCGCTCATCATCACCGGCAACGGTGACGTGCTCGAACCCGAAGGCGGCTTGATAGCGATCGGCTCGGGCGGTGCCTATGCGCAGGCCGCCGCGCGTGCGCTGCTCGACAACACCGCGCTGACCGCGCCCGAGGTCGTCAAAAAAGCGCTCGAAATCGCCGGTGACATCTGCATTTACACCAACCAACATCACACCATCGAACTGCTTGAGTAACACATTGCTTGAGCAGCCACCCGCCATGTCCGCCATGACCCCGCAGCAAATCGTCCACGAGCTGGACAAACATATCGTCGGCCAGGATCGCGCCAAGCGTGCGGTTGCCATCGCCCTGCGCAACCGCTGGCGGCGCAGCCAGGTGGCCGAGCCGCTGCGTTCCGAGATCACGCCGAAAAATATTTTGATGATCGGCCCCACTGGTGTCGGCAAGACCGAGATTGCACGGCGGCTTGCGCGTCTGGCCGATGCGCCCTTCATCAAAGTGGAAGCGACCAAATTCACCGAGGTCGGCTACGTCGGGCGTGATGTCGACACCATCATCCGTGACCTCGCAGAAATTGCGGTCAAAGAAGCGCGCGAAGCGGCCGTCAAACGGGTGCGCGCCGCCGCTGACGATGCTGCCGAAGAACGCATTCTCGATGTGCTGGTGCCGCCCTCGCGCGACATCGGGTTTCAGACCCCCGCTGCGGACGCCGAGAACGCCACGCGCCAGAAATTCCGCAAAAAATTGCGTGAAGGCGAACTCGACGACAGGGAAATCGAAATCGAAGTCACCACCCCGGCCGCACAAATGGAAGTGCTGGCCCCGCCCGGCATGGAAGAGTTGACCCAGCAGATTCAGGGCATGTTTCAAAATCTGGGCAGCGGCCGCAAGAAATCCAAAAAGCTCAACATCCGCGACGCCCGCAAACTGCTGGCCGATGAAGAAGCCGGCAAGCTGGTCAACGACGACGAACTCAAGACGCTGGCGATCAAAAACGTCGAGCAAAACGGCATCGTGTTTCTCGACGAGATTGACAAGATTGCCAGCCGCTCCGAGTCGCAAGGGGCCGATGTGTCGCGCCAGGGCGTGCAGCGCGATTTGCTGCCGCTGGTCGAAGGCACCACCGTCACCACCAAGTACGGCATGATTAAAACCGACCATGTGCTGTTCATCGGCTCGGGCGCGTTTCATTTTTCCAAACCGTCGGATTTGATTCCCGAATTGCAGGGGCGTTTTCCGATCCGGGTTGAGCTCGATTCGCTGTCGGTCAGCGACTTTGAAAAAATTCTGGTCGCCACCGACGCAGCCCTCACCAAGCAGTATCAGGCGCTGCTCGCGACCGAGCAGGTGGCGGTGGAATTCACGCCGGATGGCATCAGCCGCCTCGCGCAGATCGCGTTTGCGGTCAATGAAAAAACCGAAAACATCGGCGCGCGGCGGCTCTACACCGTGATGGAAAAGCTGCTCGAAGATGTCTCGTTCGACGCCGCCAAACAGGCCGGGCAAACACTGCGCGTGGATGCGGCATATGTGAATGTGCGTCTGGAAGAGTTGTCAAAATCCGAAGACCTCGCACGTTACGTGTTGTAGTGTGGCGCAAAAGTCTGCGTTAGAGTCCGTGCCGTGAACATCTTTTGCCGCGTCAAATTTCTCCTCGCCGTCCTTGCCGTCGCCGTGTTGCAAGCGGGCACGCCGGTGCTCGCTTACGCGAAGATGGCCAAGGAAGGCGGTTTAACGCAGGAAGTATGTACGCCTACCGGCATCAAGAGGTTTGTAATCGATGCTGACGGCAAGGCGCATGAAGTAGAAGCCTCTGCGCATCATGGCGAGCATTGCGCGCTGTGCGTGGCAATGGGCGCGACACCGGTTTCCGATCTGCTTCGTCTTCACCAAAGCGCCCGCGCCAGCGGCGCGATCCTGGTTGGCCAGACCTGCTTCCAGTCCGGCAACGTCGTCACTACCCCGCCCGCCACCGGGCCGCCGTCACGCTCCTGAAACAACCTTGAACCGGGTGTTGGTCTCAGTTGTTCTGAGAGCCGCACCCACCAACGGTTTGCGGGATATGTCTTGGTAGAGCCGCTCCTGGAGCGGCTCACAGGCCAATCCCTTTCAGGAGTCATCATGGTTTCGTTATTCAAGTTTGGCGGCATCGCAGAAGCGATGGCCGCCGCCAATCGGGTTTCCACTCTGCCCTATTCGTTGGCGATGCCGGCTGCGCTGGCGGCGGGCATCTTCGCTTTGATGCCGGAGAACGTGCGCGCGCAAGCGGCCACGCCGGCCCCGCAATCCATGCCCGAAGTGGTCGTCACCGGCACACGCAGCGTGCCGGCTACGATCCCGCGTGAAACGCCGGCCGTCACCGAGTCGATTGAACGCGAACAAATCGCGCAGACCATCAACGCCAGCGACGCCGAAGACGTGCTCAAGTATCTGCCGGGCCTGCACGTGCGCAAGCGCTACATTGGCGATTTCGATCACGCCCTCCTGGCCACACGCACCAACGGCACCGGCGTCAATGCGCGCTCGCTGGTCTACGCTGACGGCATCCTGCTCTCCAATTTGCTCGGCAACTCCAACAGCTTCACGCCGCGCTGGGGCCTGGTAACACCCGAGGAAATCGCGCGCGTTGATGTGATCTACGGCCCGTACTCGGCCGCTTACGCCGGCAACGCGGTGGGCGGGGTGGTCAACTTCGTCACGCGCATGCCAACGCAACTGGAGACCTATGCGAAGCTGCAGTACGCGACGCAGAATTTCAAGCTCTATGGCACTGACGAGCGCTTTAGCGGCAAGAAATTTACCGCCGGTGTGGGCAATCGTTTGGGTGATGCGTCGTTCTTCATCAACTACGACCGCCTCGACAGCGCCAGCCAGCCGCTGGTGTTCGTCACCAAAAATTTCTCCACCACGGCGGCGGCAGGTGCGGACCCGGTGGTGACCGGTGCGGTCGTCAACCAGTCGCCGACAACGGTGGGGCACCTCATTTTTGGTTCCACCAGCCAGATCAACACGGCGCAGGACCACCTGAAAGCGAAGTTCGCCTACGACTTCACGCCCACCGCACGCCTTACCACCACGGCGGGTGTGTGGGACAACGTCTCGGACCGCACCGTCGCAAGTTATGTGCGCGACGCTGCGGGCAACCCGGTCTACTCCGGTAATGTCAACGTTGGCGGTCAACGCTATACCCTCGCCGCGACCGACTTCACCCCGGTGCGCGCGACGCAACAGCACTGGATGCACGGGCTGCAGTTCAAAACCGATAGCCGGGCCACGTGGGATTGGGAAGCAACGCTCTCAACCTACCACTACAACCGCGACCTCTCGCGCCAGCCCACGCTTGCGCCGCCCGCGTCATTCAGCGGCGGTGCAGGCCGCATCACTGACATGAACGGCACCGGCTGGAGTACGTTCGATGCGAAAGGCACGTGGCGTCCGCAAGGCTTTGAGCGTGGTCACACGATTGACTTCGGCATCCATCACGACCGCTACCGCTTGCGCAGCCTGGTGTCGAACGCGGCAGACTGGATCAGCGGCAGCGCCACCACCGAGTTCCAGCGCTTCGCCGGTCAAACCCAAACCACCGGGCTGTTTGTGCAGGACGCGTGGCGTTTTGCGCAAGGCTGGAAAGCCACGCTTGGCCTGCGCTGGGACCGCTGGCAGGCGTCTGATGGATTCTCCAACGATGGCGTCACGCAACGCAGTTTCGGCGCGCGCACCGAGTCAAGCTTCTCGCCCAAGCTTGCCTTGCATTATCAGTGGTCGCCGGAGTGGAACCTGCGCGCCTCCTATGGTCGCGCGGTGCGCACGCCGACGGTGGCGGAGTTGTATCAGGGCGGCGGCACCGGCGCAGTCGTGCTCAGCAGCGACGCCAACCTCAAGCCGGAAAAAGCGCATTCACTCGATGTCACCGCCGAGCGTGACCTCGGCAATGGTTCGTTGCGCGTGACGTATTTTCAGGAGCACCTAAGCGACGCGCTGTATGCGCAGACCAATGTGCTGGCGACGCCGAATGTGACCAGCGCACAAAACGTCGACAGGATTCGCACGCGCGGCGTGGAGGTGGCCTACAAGGCGCAGGACGTGGGCGTGGAACTGGGACTGCGCGGCCTTGACCTGCTGGGCAGTGTCACTTACACGGACTCAATGATTGTCGCCAACGCGAACAACCCCGGCAGTGTCGGCAAGCAGCAGCCGCGCATCCCCGATTGGCGCGCCACCGTATCCGCCACCTGGCGCCAGACTGAGATGCTGTCATATACCGCCTCGGCGCGCTACAGCGGGCGCATGTACAACAACCTCGACAACTCGGACACCAACGGCAATACCTACACCGGATCGAGCCGCTTCTTCGTGATGGACGCGCGCATGCTCTGGCGCATCGACAAGCAATGGAGCGCGGCGCTGGGCGTGGACAACCTCACCAATGCCACCTATTGGGCATTCCACCCGTATCCGCAGCGCACCTGGGTGGCGCAGTTGCGGTTCGCGCTCTGAAGCGCACCCAGTCCACTTAAAATCTTCGCCATATTTTTCGTCCAACTCTCAATCGGGAAATCGACATGAAATTCCATCTGCCAGTCATCCTCATCATCGCCGCGTGCAGTGCATCCGCGCTCGCGCAAGTCACTGTGAAGGAGCCCTGGGTGCGCGCCACCGTCGCCAACCAAACCGCCACCGGCGCCTTCATGAAAATCATCGCAGCGACCGACACGAAATTGGTCGACGTCAAGTCATCCGCCGCCGGCATTACCGAGATTCACGAAATGAAACTGGAAAACAATGTGATGAAAATGCGCGCAGTCGATAACGTCGCCCTGCCCGCCGGCAAGACCGTTGAACTCAAGCCCGGCGGCTATCACGTCATGCTGATGGACTTGAAGGCGCAGGTGAAAGAGGGCGATACGATTCCCCTCACGCTGGTGTTTGAGGGCAAGGACAAAAAACGCGAGACCGTCGAAGTCAGAGCACTGGCCAAATCGCTGACCGGTGCGCCCGTCAAGAGCGGCGCAACGCACGAAGGGCACAAGCACTGAACGCGGAGAACGCGTAACCGGCTGCTACAATTCTTGCGTCTCTGCCCGCGAGGAAATGCCATGAGCGCAGTTCTCGAAAAACGCCCCTCTGCCAAGAAGTCTGTCAAAAAGCGTCCTTTCCCTGCGGGATTGACTGTGGCTGAGGCAATGGGCGACTTTATTGGGTGCAATGTGGATTCTGGCCTGCCGCCGGATGCCGCCAGACGCCACAAGTTTTATTTGCATGCTGCTATCCAGAAAAAGTATTCTCGTTGACGCGGGGCCGTTAATCGCGCTCGGAACACGCAGAGACGGCGACCATCTTGCGGCCGTTTCATGGGCAAGCAAAGCTCCCGCTCCGCTCATTTCGACCTGGGCAGTAATCGCTGAAGCGTCGCATTTTCTCGGGCCGCGCAGGCGCGTGCTGTTCACCAACATCGCCATTGGGGCGATGCGCATTGAAGAGATATGCGCGCCAGACATGCCGCGTCTGATCGCCATTTTGGACAAATATCCGCAGGCAGATTTTGCCGATGCCTCGCTGGTGCTGATTGCAGAACGTCTCGGCATCACCGAGGTCGCCACCCTGGATGTCACCGATTTTGCTATTTATCGCACCAGCAGCGGCAAGCCCTTCACCAACGTTTTTCACAGATAGCCCAATGCTCCCCGCCGTCAAGCAAGAAATTGTCAATGCCCTGAGAGCCGCTCTCACCAACGCTCTTGGCGATACGCCGCCGGATGTTGCGCAGAACGCGGCGATCACGCTGGAGCGCCCAAAACAGGCTGCGCACGGCGATCTGGCGTGCAACATTGCGATGCAACTGGCCAAGCCGCTGAAGAAAAATCCGCGCGACTTGGCCCAGGCCATCATCGCGGCGCTGCGTGCTGACGGCGCGGCGGCGCACAGCATTGAGTCGGCCGAGATCGCCGGGCCGGGCTTTATCAATTTGCGGATTGCGCCGGCGGCCAAGCGCCGTGTGATCGGGGAAATTCTGGCGCAGGGCGCGGCGTTTGGCCGTGTGTCTGCTGCTGCGGGCAGCCATGATGCAGGCGCCGGCAAACTGCTGGTCGAGTTCGTTTCGGCCAACCCGACCGGGCCGCTGCATGTGGGGCATGGCCGCCAGGCGGCGCTGGGCGACGCGCTGTGTAATTTGTTTGACACGCAAGGCTATGCGGTGACGCGCGAGTTTTATTACAACGATGCCGGGGTGCAGATTGCCAACCTCGCCATCTCGGTGCAGGCGCGCGGCCGCGGCTTCAAGCCGGGCGATGCGCAGTGGCCCGAAGCGGCCTACAACGGCGAATACATCGCCGATATTGCCGCCGATTTTCTCGCGGAAAAATCTGCCACTGCTGCCGATATGACAGTGACCGCCTCGGGCGACATCAACGACCTCGACTCGATCCGCCACTTCGCGGTGGCCTATCTGCGCCACGAGCAGGACGGCGATTTGAAACTGTTTGGCGTTGCGTTCGATCACTACTTTCTCGAATCATCGCTGTATCAGGATGGCAAGGTGGCGGCCACTGTGAGCGCGCTTGGCGCAGCCGGCAAAACGTTTGAAGAGGGCGGTGCGCTGTGGCTGAAGACCACGGATTACGGCGACGACAAAGACCGCGTGATGAAAAAGTCCGACGGCAGCTACACCTATTTCGTGCCCGACGTGGCCTACCACTTGGGCAAATGGCAGCGCGGTTTCGCCAAGGCAGTCAACGTGCAAGGCTCGGACCACCACGGCACCATCGCGCGCGTGCGCGCCGGGTTGCAGGCGGTCAGCGCGCATGAGGGTCTGGGCATCCCGCAGGCGTACCCGGACTACGTGCTGCACAAGATGGTGACGGTGATGAAGGGCGGCGAGGAAGTCAAAATTTCCAAGCGGGCCGGCTCCTACGTGACCTTGCGTGATTTGATCGAGATGTCGGGCAATGGCGATGTCGTGCGCGGGCGCGATGCGGTGCGGTTTTTTCTGATCTCGCGCAAGGCCGACACTGAATTTGTGTTCGATGTGGACTTGGCGCAAAAGAGCACTGACGAGAACCCGGTGTACTACGTGCAGTATGCGCACGCACGCATTTGCAGTGTGCTGCGCGAGGGCGGTGCGGGCCTTGCCGCAGCAATGGCTGGTGCCAGCCCAGCCGCCAGCGCCGGGGGGGCCGCTGCCGCAGCCGCTGCAATGACCACCGCCACCGCCACCGCCACCACAACCGCCACCGCAGCCCTGAAAGCCTTGGCAGGAGCGGGCCTTGAGGCATTGTCCCCGCTCAGCCATGCGCGCGAACTGGCCTTGATGCAGAAGCTGGCCGAGTATCCGGCGCTGCTGCAAACGGCTGCCAATGACCTCGCGCCGCACGATCTGGCGTTCTACCTGCGCGACCTTGCAGGCGAGTTCCACTCGCTCTACAACGAGCGTGAACTGCGCGTTTTGAGCGCGCCTGATCCGGTTAAAATCGCGCGGCTTGCACTCTATGCAGCGACGGCGCAAGTGATTGCGAATGGATTGGCGCTGATCGGCGTCTCGGCGCCGGCGTCGATGTAACGTTGCGTGTCACCCTTCACGTTTTTCACCATGACCCACTATTCCGCCAAAAACCCTAGCACGCCCAAATCCAAAAGCGGCGGCGGCACCGTGCTCGGCATCATCATCGGGCTGCTGCTCGGTTTGGTGATCGCGGTGGCGGTCGCGTTTTACCTCAACAAAGGCCCGAAGCCGTTTGCCAACAACACTGGCAGCGTGCCCGGCAAGGGCGCGCCCAAGGGGGCGGCCGACAACTCAGACCCGAACAAGTCCTTGTATGGCAAGGATGCCAAGACCGGCAGCGCGCCCAAGGCCGGTGCGCCGGGTGAGGAAAAGCGTTTTTCGTTTTACGAAATTCTGCCCGGCAAAGAGGAGGTGATCGACCCGCGCAAGGCGCAGGAAGCCGCCAAGCCGGCCGATGGCAAAAGCGCAGGCGATGCCAGGACCGGCGACAAAGACGCCAAGACTGGCGCGGCCGATGGCAAAAGCGCAGCCGATGCCCCCAAGGAACAATACTTTTTGCAGGCGGGCGCATTTGGCGCAGCCGGCGACGCCGACAACCAAAAGGCCAAGCTCGCGCTGATGGGTTTTGAAGCCCGCGTCGAGACCGTCGAGATCGAAGGCAAAGGCGCGATGCACCGCGTGCGCCTCGGCCCCTATGGCCGTCTCGACGACATCAACCGGGTGCGTGCCACGCTGGCGTCAAACGGGGTGGATGCGGCGCTGATTCGCATCAAAGACGCTCAGAAGTAGAATGCAAGGCAGCACAGATTTCTCCAGGAGCACGCCATGCGAAAATTCCGGTATGACTGCGGCCTCGATGCCGCCCCGTTATTGAAGTGGTTTGGGGCGGTGCTGCTGGCGCTGGCCTGCGGTACCGCGTTGGCGCAGGTGCGCGCCACGCTGCCGTTTCGCACGATTGACCCGGCATTGCCGCCGGTGTCGGGTCTGCTTGGCGACAGCCCCAAGGGCAAGATCGAGGTCATCCAGTTTTTTTATTACGCCTGCCCGCACTGCTTTGACCAGCAGCCGCTGATCGAAGACTGGCTCGCGGTCAAGCCGGCCGACGTCGAGTTCCGCTATATCCCGGCGCTGCGCGATGACAAATGGGTGCCGCTGACCAAGGCTTTCTTCGCGCTCGAAAAACTGGGCGAGGTCAAGCGCCTGCACCGCCCGATTTACGATGTCATCAATTTTGACAGCGTCAATTTGTCTGAAGAACCGAAGCTGTTTGACTGGCTGGCGCGCAATGGGGTGGACCGCGCCCGTTTCATCGAGGCCTATAACGCCGATGATGTCAAAGCCAAGGTCGACGAAGCGCGCAAGTTGACGGCTGCCTATGCCATCCGCACCACGCCGACACTGGTGGTGGGCGGCAGGTTTGCGGTTGCCAGCGGCCTGGCCGGCAGCCATCACGAGGCGCTGCGGATGGTGAATCAATTCATTGGCCAGGTGCGCGCCGGGCAGAAATAGATTGTTACCAGGCAGTGCGCCGGGCAGCGGGAACCGGGTGTGGCGGCGTCATCCAAAGCGCATGCCGGGCGTTATAAGCGTGTCAGTGGCGGGGAGCCCGGGTAACGCGGGTAACTCGGGGGTAACTCGGGTAACGCAGGGAGCGCAAGTAACGCGAATAACACTGGCCGCCATCCAGGCCGCCGCCGGACACCGCCTTTTTTAAATTTTGGAGAATCCATGAATACGACTCGCAGAACTCTTCTTGGCGCACTCGCCGCCTCCGGCGTAGCGCTGTCGCTCGACACCCGCGCGCAAGGCAAAGCGCCCGATGCCGGCATTGACTACAGGGAAGTGACGCCGCCGCAGGCGGTCGAGAGCGGCAGCAAGATCGAAGTGCTGGAATTTTTCTGGTACGGCTGCCCGCACTGCTACGCGTTTGAACCGTCGTTGGTGGGCTGGGCCAAAAAACTTCCCGCCGATGTCACGTTCCGCCGCGTGCATGCCCAATTCACGCCGCAGTGGGTGCAGCATGCCAAATTGTTTTACACCATCGAAGCCCTGTCCGAGGCCGAGCGTCTGCATCGCAAAGTGTTTGACACGATTCATGGCGAGCGGCGCGACCTGTCCAAAGATGCCGACATGCTCGAATGGGCCGGGCAAAACGGCATCGACAAGACCAAGTTTTCTGATGCGTTCAAATCCTTCGGCGTGGCCGGCAAGCTGCAGCGCGCGCGCCAGATCGTGGCCAACTACAAGATCGAAGGCGTGCCGACGATAGCGATCAACGGCAAATACATTACCTCACCGTCGATTGCCGGCGGTCAGGAAAAATGCCTCGCCGTGACGGACTTTTTGATTGACCAGGAGCGCAAGGCGAAAAAAGCCTGATTGGCGCCGGCCTGCACGCGTCTGCGGGTACACGCCAGCTCCTCTGCCAGTGTCCGTGTCCCGGCGCGCAGCGCGCCAAAGCACTTGTTCCGCGCCGGGCCGCAACCCTTCAAAAGGTTGCGGCCTGTTGTTTGTCCGGGAGTGTGCCCGCGTCGATGCCGGGGTTTTTGCCTGACACCAGCCAGCCATCGGCGCGATGGGCTGCGCCGCCTTTTTCCAGCGCGGCGATCACAAAATCGGCCAACTGCGCGGCGTCAAGCTGGTAGTGGTCTTGGTTGATGCGCACCGCCAGCGGCAGCGCCGCCAGCCGCGCCGGCAATGACGCCAGCCCGATGCGGCCCTCGATCATCAAGAGAAACGACAGCGCCACCTTGAGGCCATTGCGTGCATGCCGCTCCGGGTGGGTTTCGAAATAGGCAAGCCGGCCAAACGCGCGCTCCAACGCCGCGCCGACGTCCGCAAACGGCGCGCCGTGGCCAGGAATCACCGCCCGCACAGTAAGCGCCGCAATCGACTCCAGCGTCGCGCGCTGGGCCGCGAAGGCTTCGCCTTGCGAGACCGGGTCACCGTCTATCTCGGGGAACATCACGCCAAAGCCGTTTTGCCATAGCGCATCGGCTGAGATCAGGATGGCTTCTTCGGCGCAATACAACATCAAGGACGCCATGTGATGGCCGGGTGACGCCACCACGCGCCACGGCAAATCGCCCAGCGTCAGGGTGTCATCGCGTGCGAAGGTGGCATCGAACATGAAGCGCTCGCATTCCTGCCCCATCGTGGTCAGGTGCAGCGCGGCTTGGTCCCACGCGCGGATGACTTCACTGTCGCCCGCCGGAATCGTGATGGTGGCCTGCGGATACGCGCGCCGCAGCGCGGCGTTGCCGCCAACGTGATCCGAGTGGGTGTGGGTGTTGACAATGCGCGCCAGCGGCCGCCCTGCCAGCAGGTGCTGCACCAACGCGACGGTTTGCGCGGCGTGGCGCACGTAGCCGGTATCGACCACGGCGGCCTCATCGCGGCCCAGGAACACGATGTTGTTGGACGACACCCAGCCGCGCTCCAGCACCCGCAGCGCGGGCGGGAAACGGGGGGCAGCCGGCACTGCGTTTGTGCTCATCGAGTGTGTTTCAAACCGGCGCGCCGCGCCGGCAGCGTAGCCTTGATCGTGCGGCGCTGCGCTTCGCTGGCACCCGACCACGCCGCGATCTCGCCAAGTGTGCGTGCGCAGCCGGTGCAAAAACCGGACGCCGGATCGAGCACGCACACACCGATGCAGGGTGACAGCACCGGGTCGTCATCCTTGGCGCGCGCCGCGATGTCGATCCAGCTTTGCGGGTCAGCCGGGTTCATGGTCTGGTTGCAGGCAAGGTCATCGGCATCATCAATACCCTTTGACGCGGTCTACCACATCAGTCAATCGCTCACCGCGCTCAAACGCCAGAATCTTGTGTGCGATCTGCGCCATCGATTCCTCGCGCAAGGTCGAGGCCGATACGTGCGGTGTGATCAGCACCTTGGGGTGGGCCCACAAGCCGCTCACCGCTGGCAGCGGCTCCTCGACAAACACATCGAGCGTGGCACCGCCCAGATGGCCGTCGTCGAGCAGCGCCAGCACATCGGCCTCGACCAGATGCTGGCCGCGCCCGATGTTGACCAGGTGCGCGCCCTGCGGCAACTGTGCAAGATTGGCACGGTTGAGAATGCCGCGGGTGTCCTGCGTCAGCGGCAGCAGGCACACCAGCACATGGGTGCGCGCGAGAAAGGATTGCAACCCGTCCGCGCCGTGATAACAATCGACCCCAGCAATCTGTTTGGCGCTGCGGCTCCAGCCCGCTGCGCTGTAGCCAAAGCGCTGCATCGCTTGCACGACATGCGTGCCGAGGACACCGAGGCCGATCACGCCCACTGTCACGCGGACACGTTTTTTTGGGGGGAGCATCTGCCACACACCGGCGCGCTGCTGATCCGAATAGGTGTCGAGCTTGCGGTGCCAGCGCAGCGCGGCCGCGAGCACGTATTCCTCCATCTGCGCTGCCATGCCGGCGTCGCCCAGGCGCACGATGGGCACCTCGCGCAAATAGCCCTGTTGCATTGCCGGGTGCGCGAGGATGGAGTCAACCCCTGCCGCGATGTTGAACACCGCCGTGATGTTGTTCTGTCCGTCGAAAAAACCGGCTGGCGGTTTCCAGCACACAGCGTAATCGGCCGGTGGGTTCGGACTGCTGCGGCTTGGGTGACTGCCGCTTACGCTGCCACCGGTTACGCTGCCACCGGTTACGCTGTCACTGCCTGCGTCGCCATCGGGGTAGACCGTGATCTGCGCCTGCGGCAACTGCTGTTGCAGCAACGCCACCCAGCGCGCTGGCTGCGGATCAATCGTATAGAAAAGAATGTTCATGCACGCGCTCAGGCTGTCACAGCCGCCTCAAACGCAATCAGCGCCGCGCCTTCGGCCACCTGATCGCCCACCGCATGCAGAATCGCGGTGACGCGGCCATTCGATGGCGCGGTGATGGTGTGCTCCATTTTCATCGCCTCCATCACCACCAGCGGCGCACCTTTCTCAACGCTGCTGCCGGTCGTCGTGAGCACCGCCAAAATCTTGCCGGGCATCGGCGCCGTGAGTCCGCCGCGCTCTTCCTCGCCGGTTTCGGATTCAATCAGCGGGTCGTGCAATTCGAGATCGAAGCGGCGGCCATTGACGAAGGTGTAGAGCTTGTCATGCGCGTGGCCCGCTTGTGTTTCGCGCACCTGCGCCACCCGCGCCTCAATCGACGCGCCGTTCCAGGTCAGGCGCACCTTTTTGCCGTCCACACTGCCCTGCACCAGCGATGACACCCCGGCGTGCTCGATCACCAGCCCGGCGCGGGTGTAATCGAAGTGAATCTGATGCGTGACTGCGCCCCATTGCAGCGCCAGCGTGCGCCGCGCAGTGAGGTTGGCGCGCCAGCCATCGTTGATGTCCCACGGCGAGCGCCCTGAAGGTGCGGCACCCGCAGGGGCGCTTCCCAAAGATGCACTTCCAAAAGATGTGCTGCCTGAAGAGCCGCTCCCACCAACGCTGTTGGCCGATGCAATCACGAAAGCCGCTGCCACCAAGGCTTCTGGCGCGATGGCCAGATCAGTGGGCAGCAGTTGCGCGCGGTTGCGCTCGATCAATCCAGTGTCGAGATCAGCCGAGGCGAACGCGTCCGACTCGACCGTGCGAATCAAAAACTCGACATTGGTATGCACGCCGGCTATCTCGCACTCGCGCAGCGCCCCCGCCAATGCACGCAGCGCCACCGCGCGCGTCTCGCCCCAGCAAATCAGCTTGGCGATCATCGGGTCGTAGTAGGGGCTGATGGCGTCGCCCTCGCGCACGCCGCTGTCGATGCGCACCGGGCCATCTTCCGGCGGCATCGACAGATGATGCAGCGTGCCAATCGACGGCAAAAAGTTTTTCGCCGGGTTCTCGGCGTAAATCCGCGCTTCAATCGCGTGGCCGTTGATCGCCAACTCGTTCTGTGCCAGCGGCAGCGGCTCGCCATACGCCACGCGCAGTTGCCACTCAACCAGATCAAGGCCGGTGATTTCTTCCGTCACCGGGTGCTCGACCTGCAGGCGCGTGTTCATCTCCATGAAATAAAACGTGCCGTCCTCGATGTTGTCACCGGGGGCGATAAATTCCACCGTCCCCGCGCCGACGTAGCCCACCGCTTGCGCTGCCTCCACTGCAGCCTTGCCCATCGCGGCGCGGCGCGCATCTGTCATGCCCGGCGCGGGCGCTTCTTCCAATACTTTTTGATGCCGCCGCTGCACCGAGCAATCACGCTCGAACAAATACACGCAATTGCCGTGGGTGTCGGCGAACACCTGAATCTCAATGTGGCGCGGACGCGTCAGGTACTTTTCAATCAGCACGTCATCATCGCCAAAGCTCGACGCCGCTTCGCGCTTGCACGAGGCCAGCGCCGCAGCGAAGTCGGCCGCCTTCTCAACCACGCGCATGCCCTTGCCGCCGCCGCCGGCCGAGGCTTTAATCAACACCGGGTAGCCAATCTTGCCCGCTGCCGTTTGCAAAAACGCCGCGTCCTGATTGCCGCCGTGATAGCCTGGTGTGAGCGGTACACCGGCTTTTTCCATCAATTGTTTCGACTCGGCCTTCAGGCCCATCGCGCGAATCGCGGCGGGCGGCGGGCCGATGAAGACCAAACCGGCTTGCGCGCAGGCCTCGGCAAACTCGGCGTTCTCCGAGAGAAAACCATAGCCAGGGTGAATCGCCTGTGCGCCGCATTGGCGCGCGATGGCAATGATCTTGTCACCCTGCAAATAGCTTTCTTTCGCGGGTGGCGGCCCGAGGCGATAGGCCTCGTCACAGGCGGCGACGTGCTTGGCATTTGCATCGGCATCGGAGTACACCGCAACCGTGCGGATGCCCATGCCGTGCGCGGTGGCAGCGACACGGCAGGCGATTTCGCCGCGGTTGGCGATCAGGATTTTTTTAAACATGTGCTGCCTTCACTGTCTCTTTTGCTGCCGCATGCAGGCCGAGACGCCGCAACAGCAGGCGATCTGCCTCGACTTCCGGGTTGCCGGTAGTGAGCAGTTTTTCGCCATAGAAGATCGAATTGGCCCCTGCCATCAAACTCAAGGCCTGGCCGCAATCGCCGAGTTCACGCCGCCCGGCCGAGAGGCGCACGCGCGCCAGCGGCATGGTGATGCGCGCCACCGCCACCGTGCGCACAAACTCGAACGGGTCAAGCGCGGCGCTGTCTGCCAGCGGTGTGCCGGCCACGCGCACCAGCGAGTTGATCGGCACCGACTCGGGGTAGGGCGAGAGATTGGCGATCTGCGCGATCAACCCGGCGCGCTGTGCGCGCGATTCGCCCATACCGACAATGCCGCCGCAACAGACCTTGATGCCGGCGCTGCGCACATGCTCCAGCGTATCGAGCCGGTCTTGATAGTCGCGGGTGGAGATGACATTGCCGTAAAACTCTGGTGCGCTATCGAGATTGTGATTGTAAAAATCCAGACCGGCCGCGTGCAGGCGTGCCGCCTGATGCGGTTCGAGCATGCCAAGGGTGGCGCAGACTTCCATGCCGAGGTTCTTGACCGCAGTGACCAGTTCGACAACATTGTCGATGTCGCGGTCTTTGGGCGCGCGCCAGGCAGCGCCCATGCAAAAGCGCGTCGCGCCGGCCGCCTGGGCCGCGCGCGCTGCGGTCTCGACCTCAAGCACGGTCGAGAGTTTGGTGGCTTCGACACCGGTGTCATAGCGCGCCGCTTGCGGGCAGTAGGCGCAATCTTCCGGGCAGCCGCCGGTCTTGATCGACAGCAGCGTCGCCAGTTCGACTTCGGCCGGATCAAAGTGGGCGCGATGCACGGTCTGTGCGCGATACAGTAATTCGGGCAGCGGCAGATCGAACAGGGCTTCAATGTCATGCAACGCCCAGCGCGCCGGCAGGGCGGCGGGCGCGGACGCGGGTGTGGGTGTGGCTGGCAGGTTCATGCGCACCAGAGGCGCTTGCAGGTTCGACATGGGATCAGGCATCCTTTAATTTGAGGGCGGTGACCCACTTCGGTT
>JANOYK010000261.1:0-2307 GCA_031428855.1 Burkholderiales bacterium
ACTCTGCGTAAGACTCGAACGTGAGCGGATTCTTGCGTTCGGGGCGGTTGAGCGTGATGGTCGCCACTTTGCCGTCGAGCTGCCAGCCGAAATGCTGCGGCTTGTAGGCGTTCCAATCCTGGCTGCCGGTCCGAAAGCGGGCTGCGGTCTTATTCATGGCTGACTCTCCAGTGGCTGTTTGAAGTCATATGCAAGTCATGCACAGGTCACGCTTGAGGCATCCGTGGATCATGCGCAGGTCGTACACAGGTCACGCGCGCATCATGCGCAGGTCATGCGCAGGTTGCGCACAAATCAATCTGCGTCATCACCGCAATATCTTCACCAAACCACGCCGCAATCGCGGCGCGGCGCTCGCCCAGATGCTCGGGTTTTCCCGCAGCATCCAGGCGCATGGTGAGATCATGACCGGGAATCAACAGCGTGCCTGGCACCTTTTTCCACACCTCCCAAATCACCTTGAGGCTGGCTTCGCTCTGGGCGTGGTCTTCACTCAAATCCACTTTACCGCACAGCAGCTCGGCCCGGTTCTTTGCCGCGTCGCCGGTGAACAGTAGCGGCACCTCGCCGCCAGTCAAATAAAACAGCAGATGGCCAGGCGTGTGGCCGGGCGCGGCAATCGCTTCGAGATGCGGCAGAAAACCATCGCCACCCTTCAGCCGCTGCGTACGCGGTGAGCGCGCCAGTTCCTGCACATACAACTCGGGCAGCGGGTTGAAGCCCGGCGGCTGCGCAGCGGCCCATTCGAGTTCCTCTGCGCCAATCCACAAGCGCGCGTTCGGAAACAGCGTGAAGTTGACCGCGTGGTCATAGTGCGCATGCGACAGCACCACGTCAGTCACCTGGGCCGGCTCAACCCCGCGCTCTTTCAATTGCTTGCGCAATTCCCGGCGGATGCCGAACGCGCCCACATCCATCAACACCACCCTGCCCTCACCACGCAGCAGCGTGATGGTGCTCCAGCCCAAGCCGCCGTGGCACACCGAGCGGCCCGGAAAGCCTTGCACCAATACATCTACCTGATACATGTTTGACTCGCCCTCATGGTTAAAATATTTTTTGCGGACACACAGTGTGGCGGACTTACTCCGGCAACTTCACATTCGCCCGCTCAATAATGCGCTTGAAACCAGCCGACTCGGCGGTGACGAATTCGCGGAACTGCTGCGGCGTCATCGGGTTGGCTTCGCCGCCGAGCGCGCGCATTTTTTCGATGAAGGCCGGGTTGCGCAGCACTTTGGTCACTTCCGTGTTGAGCTTGGCGATCACCTCAGGTGGCGTACCCGCGGGCGCGAACAGGCCGTACCAATTGACCAGTTGAAAGCCGGCCATCGACGCCGTGTCTGACACCGGCGGCACGTTGGGCAAGGCCGATATGCGCACTTTGGACGTGACGCCGAGCGGCTTGACCTGCCCGCCCGCGATGAAGGGCTGCACCGCTGCGACGCTGGCAAACGTCATCGTGATAATTTTCGCGGCGACATCGGCGGTCTGCGCCGCTGCGCCCTTGTAGGGCACATGCACGATGTCCACACCCGCCATGGCGTTGAACAACTCGCCAGTCAGATGCAGCGGATTGCCGATGCCCGACGAAGAAAAATTGAGTTTGCCAGGGCGTGCCTTGGCGTAAGCGATCAACTCGGCCACATTGCTCACCGGCACATCGGTGTTGACCACCAGCACATTGGGCATCATCACGACATTGGTGACGGGGATGAAATCTTTTTCAGCGTCGTACTGCATCTTCGATTTGTACAGATGCGGGTTGGTGGCGATTTCACCGGATGCGGCCATCAGCAAGGTGTAGCCATCCGGCACCGCCTTGGCCACCGCGTTGGCCGCCACCATGCCGGCCGCACCGGCACGGTTCTCAACCAGAATGGTCTGGCCGAGGCCGTCACGCAGCGCTTCGGCGAGATGCCGCGCGGTGATGTCGACACCGCCGCCCGCGCCGTAGCCGACCATGAATTTGACCGGGCGGGTGGGATAGGACTGCGCCAGTGCCACACTGCCTGACAGAAGTAGGGCCGTGCCGAGCATCAAACACCGGAATACGCTCAGAAGCCAGCGCTGAGCTGCTGTTGTGAGAATCATCATGCGCCCTCTTTCGGCTGGGATTGTTGAGGTGTTATTGGCGTCATCCGGCCAGGCGGCTGCGCCACAGTAATCTGCGCAACGCAAGTGCAATACGCTGGCTGCGAGCGGCATTATCCATGAGGTTCGTCAGTAAAAATCGTGGGGGCGGTATCCCATTCGTAGTTGCAAGTTGACGAGTGGCGAGGGTCACAGCTTAAGCGGCTTTCAAGG